>DATIXH010000300.1:0-2895 GCA_035518775.1 Candidatus Acidiferrum sp. | reverse complement strand
TTTCGGGTCACACCAGGGTCGCCGGGGTCGAGACGTCGCCCGACATCTGCTCAGATAAGGGGCGGATCGCGTGTGGCAAGCGGCCTCGCCGATACCTGCCGGCGCTTCGAGCGCTTGTGAGAAGGCCGGCCCACCGACCTCCGCAATCACGCCAGGATACTCGTTGCCCTCGGGTTGGGTCGACCAAAGCCCGATACCGGTGTCCTCGCGGCGATCCCTCATGCGACTGAAATGCTTGACAGAACGCGCTTTTCCGGTTAGAACATTCCATGAACAATCGAGGCAACCCTGACTCCGCAGAGGCTTCCAAATGTCGACCGCTCACGCCCAATTCTCCGCTTGGCATGGGGTCCATCGCTCGGACTCGAATCCGGCACCCCTGTCCAAGCCCGGTCTTGCGCCCGATCGTCGCGGCCGGCTCAAGAACGGCAACCGCTCCGGCGACTTTCTGGCCGCGCCCCGCTGCGGCGCCCGCACCCGTTGCGGCGGCGAATGCCGCCAGCCGGCCATGGCCAACGGCCGCTGCCGGATGCATGGCGGCCTCAGCACCGGACCGCGCACGCCCGCTGGCCTCGCCCGCAGCCGCCGCGCCCGCTGGAAGCACGGCGCCCGCTCGGCCGAGGTGCGCGCCCTACGCCGCGCCGCCCGCTCTCAGCTCCGCCGCGTCCGCACCGTGCTCGCCGGCTTTTCCGCTGGGCATGGGGTCCATCGCTCGAATTCGCCATCGGCGACGGGAATGCCCGCTGCAAAGATCAACCACAGAGGACACAGAGATCGCAGAGCAGGTGCGTCTGCGGCGCGCGCAGCGCACAACAATCCTTCCTCTGTGCGCTCTGTGTCCTCTGTGGTGAATTCTTCCCGTCCCACCGCTGGGCATGGGGTCCATCGCGCGATTCCGCAGCCGAACCAGATCGGCGTTCACGGGCGAAACGCGGAGCGTTTCTGCGCCCCGCGTTCATCGGCGGCCAAACCCGCCTCTCCCGCTTGGCATGGGGTCCTTCGTTCGTTTCGTGACCGGCTGCGCGCATCGGCCTCGTTCGGCGCCATCGGGGCTGTGCTAAGGTCGCCCGTCCCAACGAACCGCTGAGCGGAGCAGGATGACGATGGCGAGCATGAAGGCCCTGGTGAAGCGCAAGCCCGAGCAGGGCATCTGGATGGAGCAGGTGGCGAAGCCGGCCCCCGGCACGAACGAGGTGCTGATCAAGGTCGAGAAGACCGCCATCTGCGGCACCGACCTCCACATCTACAAATGGGACGAGTGGTCCCAGCGCACCATCAAGCCCGGCCTGGTCATCGGCCATGAGTTCGTCGGCCGCATCGTCGAGATGGGCCCCGGCGTCGACAACTATCAGCTCGGCGACCGCGTCTCGGCCGAGGGCCACCTCACCTGCGGCCAATGCCGCAACTGCCGCGCCGGCCGCCGCCACCTCTGCACCCACACTCGCGGCATCGGCGTGAACGTGAACGGCGCCTTCGCCGAGTACGTCACCGTGCCCGCGCAGAATTTGTGGCTCATCCCCGCCCAGATCCCCTCGGAGATCGCCGCCTTCTTCGATCCCTATGGCAACGCGGCCCACTGCGCCCTGTCGTTCGACATCGTCGGCGAGGACGTGCTGATCACCGGCGCCGGCCCGATCGGCATCATCGCCGCCGGCATCTGCCGCTATCTCGGCGCCCGCCATGTGGTGGTCACCGACGTCAACGACTACCGCCTCAACCTCGCGTCGAAGATGGGCGCCACCCACATCGTCAACGTGCAGCGCGGCACCCTCGCCGACGCCATGAAGGCGCAGGACATCCGCGAGGGCTTCGACATCGGCCTGGAGATGTCCGGCAATCCGCGCGCCTTCAACGACATGCTCCACCACATGTATCACGGCGGCCGCGTCGCCCTGCTGGGCATCCTGCCCTCGGACACGCGCATCGACTGGGACCAGGTCATCTTCAAGGGCGTCACCATCAAGGGCATCTACGGCCGCGAGATGTTCGAGACTTGGTACAAGATGACCCAGATGATCCTCGGCGGCCTCGACCTGCGCCCCGTCCTCACCCACCAGCTCCCCATCGACGAGTTCCAGACCGGCTTCGACCTCATGGCCTCCGGCCAATGCGGCAAGGTCGTCTTGAGCTGGGAGTAGCGACCATGGGCCTGCAGCAACGCCTGACCGAACAGCTCGAGCAGATCCGGCGCGACGCCCTCTACAAGGAGGAGCGCGTCATCGCCAGCCCGCAGGACGCCCGCATCCGCCTCGTCTCCGGCCAGGAGGTGCTCAACTTCTGCGCCAACAACTATCTCGGCCTCGCCAACCACCCGGACATCGTCGCCGCTGCCAAGGAGGCGCTCGACGACCACGGCTTCGGCCTCGCCTCGGTGCGCTTCATCTGCGGCACGCAAGACTTGCACCGCGCCCTCGAAGCCAAGATCGCCCAGTTCTTCGGCACCGACGACGCCATCCTCTACTCCTCCTGCTTCGACGCCAATGGCGGCCTGTTCGAGACCCTGCTCGACGAGCAGGACGCCGTCATCAGCGACGCCCTCAACCACGCCTCCATTATCGACGGCATCCGCCTCTGCAAGGCCCAGCGCCTGCGCTACCGCCACGCCGACATGGACGACCTGCGCGCCCAGCTCGTCGCCGCCAAGTCCGCGCGCACCCGGCTCATTGCCACCGACGGCGTCTTCAGCATGGACGGCGACATCGCGCCGCTCGACAAGATCGTGCAGCTCGCCCGCGAGCACGACGCCGCCGTCATGGTCGACGACTCCCACGCCACCGGCTTCATCGGCCCCACCGGCCGCGGCTCGGCCGAGCATCACGGCGTGCAGTCCGAGATCGACATCTTCACCTCGACCCTGGGCAAGGCCCTCGGCGGCGGCACCGGCGGCTTCACCAC
>DATIXH010000299.1:0-13464 GCA_035518775.1 Candidatus Acidiferrum sp. | reverse complement strand
GATTTCTCCCACAAGCACCTCAAGCTTGCGCGTCTACCAGTTCCGCCACGACCGCATGGGGCAGGCCGGAGACCGCTCTCCTTGCGTTCCGGCGGCCCGGGGAATACCAAATCCCCCCTATGGACGCAAGGGAGAGGCCGTGACCGATCCGGTCGAGTGGCGCATCAGCGACAGCCCCGTGCCCTATCCGGAGGCCGTGCAAACCATGGAGGCGCGGGTCGCCGCCATCCGCGCCGGCACGGCCCCTGAGGAGATCTGGCTGCTGGAGCACCCGCCCCTCTACACGGCCGGCACCAGCGCTCGCCCCAGTGACCTGCTGCGGCCAGACCGCTTTCCCGTCTATGCCAGCGGCCGGGGCGGCCAGTACACCTATCACGGGCCGGGCCAGCGCGTGGCCTATGTCATGCTCGACCTGAAGCGGCGGGAGCCGGATCTGCGCCGGTTCGTCCACGACCTCGAGGAATGGGTCATCCGCACCCTCGCCCGCTTCAACGTCCGCGGCGAGCGCCGCGACGGCCGCATTGGGATCTGGGTGGCCCGGCCCGGCGGCCGGGAGGACAAGATCGCGGCCATCGGCGTCCGGGTCCGCCACTGGGTCAGCTATCACGGGATCGCCATCAACCTCGACCCGGAGCTGGAGCATTTCTCGGGCATCGTGCCCTGCGGCATCGACTCCGGTCCCGATTCCCGCTTCGGCGTCACCTCGCTCTACGACCTCGGCATTCTCATCGCGATGGCCGAGCTGGACAGCGCGCTCAAGATCACGTTTGCCGAGGTCTTCGCGGAGGCCGCCGCGGTCACTTGACGCGCAGCGAGAAGTCGGCGCCGAGCGCGAAGGCCATGGGCACCTGCGGCTCGTTCAGATAGCGCTTGGACATCCCGGGGATCTGCGTGTCGGCGTACTGGACGATCTCGTGGGCGGTCACGTTGCCGTCGCGCGGCGCATCGTCGGCCTCGCCGTCGAGGCCCTTGAGCACGACATAGGTGAAGAGCCCGTGGCCGAGAGAGGGCAGCTCGATCGCCTCCTGGTCGCGGCGCGCCGCGGCGATCACGGTGACGCCGGCGACGCGGCTGAAGTTGCGGATATAGCGTCGCTCGAAGTTCTGCTGGCGCTCGAAGGTGTCGACGGTGGCGCCGGACTGGCAGGAGTCGATCATCACGAGCACGCGCTGCGCCTGCGCCGCGACCAGCGCATCCTGGATCTCGTGCGCGGTGATCGCGCCCTTGCGGTAGGCCTCGAAAGTCTTCTGCATGGTCGCTTCGTGCGGCAGGAAGATCCAGTCGTCGCCGACGACGATGCCGTGTCCCGCCAGATACAACACGACCACGTCGTTCTCGTCGACGCCCGACAGCCCCTTCAGCGCCGCGATGACGTTGGCGCGCGTCGCATCGGCATCGTAGAGCGCGTGCACATCGATCGCGGAGAACGCGCCCTTCGCCGAGCGCTGCATCTCGTCGACGATGGCCTTGGCGTCAGGCACGCTGTACCCGAGCGTCAGCTTGGGGTCGGCGTAGTGGTTGATGCCGACGGCGACCACATGCAGCTTGGGCAGCGGCCCATCGCCGGTGAACGTCTCCGTCGCGCGATTCGACTCGCCTTCGATGCCCCACAGGCCCGTGGCCACGCCGCGGAAGCTGTTGATGCCCGGGATCGGCTTCACCTGGAACGCCACGGCCCGGACGCGCTGGCCCTTGGCCTCGACCTCGCGCTGCTGCATCAGCGAGCCCGGCTGCACGAGCTTGCCGTTGTGATAGAGCCGCACCTGATCGATGCCGCCGCCCTGGTCGGTGACGACCACTAGAACGGTGAAGGGCTTGCCGGCCGCACGCCCGGGATCGGGCAGGTCGATCTCCACCTTCGGCGGGATGGCGATGCCCTCCGTGACGTTGGCGGGCACCTTGGTCGTGAGGCTGAGCTGCTCGTCGAGATAGCGCGCCAGCAGCCCCGGCTCGAAGAACTGGTCCGCCAGGTTGTCGAGCGGGATATCCTGGTTGCGGGCATGCCAGCCGACGTCGTTCATGCCCTGCTCGGAGCCGTCGAAGCGGCCCTGGCGATCGATCACGGCCCAGCCGCCGGCGGTCGTGATGACCTCGGCCAGCCGCTCGCCGGTCGCCGTGTCCCACAGCCGCACGGCGCCGTCGTCGCCGCTGGAGATCAGCCGCTGCGCCTTGCCGCCGAAGCTCAGGAAGCGCACCGCGCCCTGATGGCCCGGCACGGTCTTGATCTCGCGGCCGCTCGCCAGCTCGAGCAGCGCGATCTTGCCGTCCGATCCGCCGAACGCCGCGATGCCGGCGGCGTTCACGGCCATGACGGCACCCTTGTCCGGCGCGCTCGCCTTGGCGGCGACCTTGCCCGTTGCCAGATCGATGGCGGCGAGCGTGCCCGCCGTGCTGCCCGCGAACAGCCGCTTTCCGTCCGGGGCGAACTGCAGGTAGGAGACCTCGCCGTCGAGCCCGCCGATCTCGGCGACGGCCTTGCCGGTCTTGGCGTCCCAGATCTTGACCGCGTGATCGGCGCCGCCGCTGGCGATCAGCGCGCCGTCCGATTTCACGGCCAGCGCGCGCACGCCGCCCGCATGGGCCTTCAGAGTCTGCTTTGCGCTCCGCTTGTCGACCGTCCACAGCGTTACGCCGCCGTCGGCGCCTCCCGTCGCCAGCAGCTTCCCGTCCGGCGCAAAGGCCACGGAGAGCACCGCCCCCTTCTGGCCCGTGAGGCCGCCCACCGCTGACCGAGTTCCCAGATCGTAAAGCGTCACGGCGCCAGCCGCCGTGACCACCGCGACCATCCGGCCATCGGGCGAGGGAACGGCCAGTTGCGCCTGCTCCTTTGGCTTGAGTGGCGGCCGCTGCACGCCAAGCTCGAGGTCCCAGACGCGCACCGTTCCATCGGGCAGAAGCAGGCTGAGATAACGGTCGCCCGTGCTGATCGCCTGGCCGCGTACCGCGCCCGCCCCCTGCTTCACGCTCAGGGTCGGCTTGACGAGGTTGGCCTCGAGATTGCGTCCGATGTTGTCGGTGACATTCTTCGTCACCGTGTTGGAGATCACGTCGGAGATGCTGCCTTGGGCGAACGCAGGGCGACCCGCACAAAGAAGCGCCATCACCAAGGCTACGGCCTGCACCACCACCCGCTGCCCCGCCGCACGACGGCACTGGCGCGGGGACACCGGCGAACCGCTCCGTACCTCGACTGCGCAATCCATGCCGATCCTCCTCGGTAACGCGTGCCGCTGGATTGTATCAGTCCATGGAAATGGTTCCAGAGTGCGGCACCTGGACACATAGCCGCATGGATGCTTAGCTTCTATCTGATTCGATTCCAAAAGGGGGAGTTGGGGAATCATGTACAAGCTTGTTACGCTCGCCGTAGCGGCGGGTGCACTGTTAGGCGCGTCCGGGTGGTGGATGCCTGCCGCGGCGCAGAGCGCCGAAGATGAAGTCGCCAAGCAGACCGCCCGCCAGATCAGCGATGCCATTTCGAAGCGGGTCGGCGAAGACGTCGGCGTCGTCTATACTGCGCCCGGTCAGGGCATGGTGACCGAGTCCGGCAACTTCCTGAACAGCGCGTGGGGCACCCTCACCTACAATCGCGTCGATTTCGACGGCGGCACCTTCGGCGGCAGCGACGGCGTCAACATCTTCCTGGGCACCGTCGGCTATGACCACCGGTTCGACAATTTCATTCCCGGCATATCCGTGACAGGCGCCCACGCCAAGGTGGACCAAGTCAGCGGTTCGAGCGACGGCGCGACTGTTTCGCCCTACCTCGGCTACATCATCAACGACTGGTTCTTCGTGAACGCGCTCGTCGGCGTCTCCCTCGCCAACTCCGACATCGGCGGGGCCGACAGCGACAGCACCGGCGTCTTCACGGAGGAGGACGCCAATGTCGTCTGGCACGACGGCAATTGGCTCGCGACGGGCAAGGCCGGGCACCGCTACCGCCACTCCAGGGATCATGAGGACGGCTTCGGCTCGACCGACTCCGATGCCAACACGCTGCTGGCGGGCGGCAAGGTCGGTTACAGGATCGACACGGTACTGCCCTATGTCGGCGCCCAGTACGAATACAATTTCAACATCGACGAGGAGGACGATGATTTCCTCTATCTGACGATCGGCTTCTCCATGTTTGCCGGTCCGCATTTCTCGATGGACCTCTCCGGCCAAGCCGAAGTGATCGACCCCGATACGACCGCGTACGACGTCGCCTGGCAGGGCGTCTACAGGTTCTGATCGTACGGCTCATTCTCGGCTGACGGCGACAAGGGGGGCGGCCGCACGGGCGACCGCCCACCGGGCACGGGCGCCGGTGCATGCGCCGATCAAATCCGTCAGGTGCGATGCGGCCTTTTGCAACCCACTGTCATCGTCAGCCAGCGTTTGGACCGTGAGCACGGCGCGGGTCGTATGCGACGCGATGGCGCTGCGCGCGTCCTGGTACCAGTTCCAGCGGCGGCATAAGCATTTCTCCGCATCGGCGTAGACGACCTCGCCGGCCTGGGGCGGGTCGGGCGTCGCGGCCGCATCGCCCAACGCAACGAACGTATCGCCCGGCCGCTCATGGCGGAAGGCGAGCGGCGGTGCCACGCGGTCGAGATCATCGGCGCCGATCGGCATGCGATAGCAGGCGGAGATCGCGTTGTAGGCATCGACGAGCGCGTTCACGCGGGGCAGGCCGCCGCCGCGCTGAATATTCTTGAGCAGGCGCTCGACCGAGCTGCGATAGCTGGTCTTCTTGACGCCGAACCCGCGGTAGGTCTGGCGCCAGGCCGTCAACTCCGGGACGTCGGCCAGATCGATGCCGGCAAGGTCGCGGGCGACCCGCGCCACCGTCTCCTCGATGAAGGCTTCGAGCAGTGGCGGCCGCCCGGCTGGAATAGCGAGGCCGTCGACGACCACGAGGGCGACGCGGAACGCCGGAAAACTGCCGGATACGTCCGAGATGTCGAGGCTGATCTCCGCGGTCATTCGGTCATGAGTGTCGCGAAGCCCGACCCGGTGAAGGCGGCGGCCGGGTTCCGTTCGACCGCTTCGACGCGTGCGGACGGCGGTCCTGTCCAGCAGGCCTCGACCATGTCTTCGACGAGCTCAGGCGGGCCGCAGAACAGGGCCTCGACGGTGCCGTCGCGGCGGTTGCGGACCCAGCCGCGCAGGCCGCGCGATGCCGCCTGCTCCTCCGTCCAGCCGCGGTACCAAACGCCCTGCACACGGCCCCGGATGCGCACGTTCACGGTGATGTCGGCACCCGGTGCTGCCACCGTCTCTCACTCGAACTCGAGAATCGCCTGATCCACGGCCAGGCTGTCGCCGGGCTTGGCATGAACAATGCTGACGCGGCCGTCGCGTTCCGCCCGCAGCAGGTTCTCCATCTTCATGGCCTCCACGACGCACAGCTCCTGCCCGACCTTCACCTCCTGGCCGGCCTTGACCGCCAACGATGCCAGCAGGCCCGGCATCGGCGACAGCAGGAACTTCGAGAGGTCCGGCGGCTTCTTCACGGGCATTAGCGCGGCCAAGTCCGCCGCATGAGGCGGCAGCACCAGGAGATCGGCCTGCGTGCCCCCATGCACCAAGCGATAACCGACCCCGCGGCGCTCCACCTGCACGGTGACGGCGCGACCATTGACCTCGCCCTGATAGAGCGGGTCGCCGATCCGCCAGCCGCTGATCAGCTCGTGACTGGCCTCACCGTCGATCACCGCGAATCCGCCGGCGGTGAGGGCGACCGTCACGCGTCGCGGCGCACCGTTCTGCAGCACGACCCACTCGCTGCCCGAACGTTCGGCCGCGGGATGCAGCCGCCCGCTGATCGCGGCGTCGCGCTCCTGGTGCTGGTGATGGGCGACGGCGGCCACGGCCGTCAGCAGGCCGAGCGTCTTGGGGTCCGGCGCGACGGCATGGAAGCCCTCGGGAAACTCCTCGGCGATGAAACCGGTCGAAAGGTTGCCCGACGCGAAGCGCGGGTGCCGGAGGAGCGCGGAGAGGAAGCGCGTGTTGTGGGCCACGCCGCGGATGTAGAAGCCGTCGAGCGCGTCGCTGAGAGCCGCGATGGCCTCGCGCCGGTCGGCGCCCGATCCGATCACCTTCGCGATCATGGGATCATAGTACATGCTGATGTCGGCGCCCTCGTAGACGCCGCTGTCGATGCGCACCGAGCCGGCCGCCGGCTCGCGGTAGCGCACCAGCCGGCCGGTCGACGGCAGGAAGCCGCGCTCGGGATCCTCGGCATAGACGCGCGCCTCGATCGCCCAGCCCTCCCGCTTCACGTCCTTCTGCTTGATCGACAGCTTCTCGCCGGCGGCGATGCGGATCATCTGCTCGACCAGGTCGATGCCGGTCACCAGCTCGGTCACGGGATGCTCGACTTGCAGGCGCGTGTTCATCTCCAGGAAGTAGAAATGCTTCTTGGCGTCGACGATGAACTCGACCGTGCCGGCCGACTGGTAGCCGACGGCCGCGGCGAGCGCGACGGCCTGGCGGCCCATGGCGTTACGCGTCCGCTCGTCGAGGAACGGGCTCGGCGCCTCCTCGATCACCTTCTGGTGGCGGCGCTGGATCGAGCATTCGCGCTCGCCGAGATAGATGATGTTGCCGTGGCTGTCGCCGACGACCTGGATTTCGATGTGGCGGGGATGCTCGATGAACTTCTCGATGAACACGCGGTCGTCGGCAAAGCTCGAGCGCGCCTCGCTGCCGGCGGCGCGGAAGCCGTCGCGCGCCTCCTGATCGTCGTGGGCGATGCGCATGCCCTTGCCGCCGCCGCCGGCCGAGGCCTTGATCATCACGGGATAGCCGATGGCGCGCGCGATCTTCACGGCCTCGCGGTCGTCCTTGATGACTCCGAGATGGCCGGGCACGACGTTCACCTTCGCCTTCTGCGCCAGCTTCTTCGATTCGATCTTGTCGCCCATGGCGGCGATGGCCTCGGCCGTCGGCCCGATGAAGATCAAGCCGGCCGTCTTCAGCGCCGCCGCAAAGGCCCGGTTCTCCGACAGGAAACCGTAGCCGGGATGCACCGCCTCGGCGCCGGTCTTGCGGCAGGCCTCGACGATGCGGTCGATGACGAGATAGCTCTGCGCCGCCGGCGCCGGCCCGATCGCCACCGCCTCGTCGGCGTCCCGCACATGCTTGGCGTCGACGTCCGCCTCAGAGTAGACGGCCACGGTCTTGATGCCCATGGCGCGCGCCGTCCGGATCACCCGGCAGGCGATCTCGCCGCGATTGGCGATGAGGATCTTGCTGAGCATTTTACCCGGCGCGCCTACAGCGGAATGTTGTCGTGCTTCTTCCAGGGGTTTTTCAGCCGCTTGTTCTGCAGCATGGCGAGGGCGCGGCAGAGGCGGCGGCGGGTGCCGTGCGGCATGATGACGTCGTCGATGAAGCCGCGGGCGCCGGCCACGAAGGGGTTGGCGAACTTGGTGCGGTATTCCTCGGTGCGCTGCGCGATCTTGGCGGGATCGCCGATGTCGCCGCGGAAGATGATCTCGACCGCGCCCTTCGGCCCCATCACGGCGATCTCGGCCGAGGGCCAGGCGTAGTTCACGTCGCCGCGGATGTGCTTGGAGCTCATGACGTCATAGGCCCCGCCATAGGCCTTGCGCGTGATCACCGTCACCTTGGGCACGGTCGCCTCGGAGAAGGCGAACAGCAGCTTGGCGCCGTGCTTGATGATGCCGCCATATTCCTGCGCCGTGCCCGGGAGGAAGCCGGGTACGTCGACGAAGGTGATGATGGGGATGTTGAAGCAGTCGCAGAAGCGCACGAAGCGCGCGCCCTTCTTCGAGGAGTCGATGTCGAGGCAGCCAGCCAGCACCATCGGCTGGTTGGCGACAATGCCGACTGTGCGCCCCTCCATGCGCGCGAAGCCGATGAGGATGTTCTTGGCGTGGTCGGGTTGCAGCTCGAAGAAGTCGCCCTCATCGACCACCTTCAGGATCAGCTCGCGCATGTCGTAGGGCTTGTTCGGATTGATCGGCACGAGCGTGTCGAGCGAGAGATCGTCGCGCTCGGCCGGATCGGTCGTCGGCCGCGACGGCGGCGGCTCGCGGTTCGAGGCAGGCAGGAAATCGAAGAAGCGCCGGAGCTGCAGCAGCGCGTCGACGTCGTTCTCGAAGGCGTTGTCGGCCACGCCCGATTTCGTCGTGTGCGTAACCGCGCCGCCGAGTTGCTCGTGCGTGACGTTTTCATGCGTCACCGTCTTCACGACGTCGGGCCCCGTCACGAACATGTAGGAGGTGTCCTTCACCATGAAGATGAAGTCGGTCATAGCCGGCGAGTAGACGGCGCCGCCGGCGCAGGGTCCCATGATCAGCGACACCTGCGGCACCACGCCGGAGGCCAGCACGTTGCGCTGGAACACGTCGGCATAGCCGGCGAGCGAGGCGACGCCCTCCTGGATGCGGGCGCCGCCGGAATCGTTGATGCCGATCACGGGCGCGCCGACCTGCATGGCCTGGTCCATGATCTTGCAGATCTTCTCGGCATGCGCCTCGCTGAGCGAGCCGCCGAACACCGTGAAGTCCTGGCTGAAGACGAAGACCAGGCGGCCGTTGATGGTGCCGTGGCCCGTCACCACGCCGTCGCCGGGGATGCGCTGCTCGCCCATGCCGAAGTCGTTGGAGCGGTGCTCGACGAACATGTCCCACTCCTCGAAGGAGTCGGCATCGAGCAGCAGGTCGATGCGCTCGCGCGCGGTCAGCTTGCCCTTGGCGTGCTGCGCCTCGATCCGGCGCACGCCACCCCCTTGCCGCGCAGCGCTTCGCTTCTCTTCGAGCTGGCGCAGGATCTCCTGCATCGACGTCCCCTATTATTACAGTTTTATGACAGTCGCTCCGCAAGCACAGGAGATAGCACCGCCGGTCCCGGGATGCCAGCCCGCGGTCAGTCCCGCAGCAACGCAATGAACCGGCTGGTCGACTCGATGTCGCGCCGGAGCGCGGCCCGCCGGGCAGCGGCCTCGGCATCCTCGCCCCATTGCTCGATCTGGAAGCTCTCATCGAGCTGAGAGGCCTGCCATGCTCCCTCGGCATCCACGCGCTGCTCGGCCAGCGCCAAGGCGATCGCGACCGACCCGCAGGCGGTCGTCGCGCCGTGGAGGGCCGTGAGCCAGAACGCATCGAGCGGTTCGACGGCGGCGCGGATCGCGGCGACGGCGCTGGCCGGCTGCGCCTTCGGCACCACCCCGGTCGTGACCAAGAGCGGCGCGTCGAAACGCAGCGTGATCCAATCCACGAGCGGCTGCCAGGCCGCGCTTTGGCGCGCCACCAGCTCGGGCGGCCGATCGGCGCGATAGCAGACGAGGTCGGTTTCGGCGTAGCCGACGACCTCCTTGATGATCTGGTCGCGTTGCGGGCCTGTGCGATCGATCGCGGTGGCCGCCAGCTGCATCAGCGGCATGGTCGCCGGCACGACCTTCTCTGCCTGGGCGTCCCATTCCGCCGCGACGGCCTCCGCCAGGCCGCGCCGCGGCAACAGCAGCTGTGCCCGGGCAGGCGTCTGCAGCATGCGCGCATCCAGCAAGATGCTCCAGCCGCCGCCCGCCGGCGCGACCCGCACCTCGCGATAGACGCGTTTCATTTGTCCGGCTTGTTCTTCGTGGTCGTGTGCGTGCTGCTCGGCGTCGTCGCGTCGATCACGCTGTTGACGCCGGAGCGGATGGAGGAGCCGATGCTGTTGGCGACGTCGCTGGCCTGATTGAGAATCTGATCGGTCGTCGACTGCTGTTTCTTCTTGGCCGGCTGCTTCTTCGTCGTAGTGGTGGTCGTGGTCTGCTGAACCGGGGCCGGGGCCGGCTTCTGCGCGGTCGTGGTGCGCTGGTCCGTGGTGTTCGCGATGCTCGCCGGCAGGGCCGTGCAGGAGGCGGTCGGCGCATCCTGCAACATGTTCTCGCCGGCGATCAGGCCGATCACGCCGGTCACGCCCGCGGTCGCCGCGGCCGCGGCGCCGCCGGCCACATTGGCCGTCGCCGCCACCGCGTCGGGCGTCACGTCCGGATTAGCCAGCGACCCCGTGACGTGAACGGGCACCGCCAGGGCCGCCAGGCTGACATCCTTTGCCGAGGGCTCGAACGTCATGTGGATCGTCTCGTTCCGCAGATCGATGTCGCCGTCACCGACCACGACCGCGGCGCCGGTGTCGGCAACGAAGGTGCGGCTGCGGCCGAGGCCGTCGGTGAAGTTGAAGATCGCGGTCATGCAGCGCAGCTCCGCCCGACGGTCGCCCGCCGAGACGGCATGCGTCAAGTCCGTCAGGAAGAGACGCATCAGGCCGTCGTCGATGTGGCCGTTGACCAGATTGATCCCGGCGTTGCCGTCGAGCGAGGTGGCGATATCGCGCAGCGAGCGGCCGCTGGCCGCCAGACCGAAGTCGGCGTCGGCCTGGCCGCCGCCGATCATCGAGAGGCCGAGGAGCTGGTGCAGGGCGTCGCCGCCCGCGAGCCGGCGGGCCGCACCCTGCAGCGTCCACAGGGGCACGGTTGGATTGACGTCGCCGGTTCCCTTCAGGGTCACCTGGCCGCCGGCATAGCCGAACCGCAGGCTGTCCAGGGTCAGGCGCCCCGCGCTGATGGCGCCGTCGAGCGCCGCGGCTTGCAGCGTGGTATTGCCGCGGACCAGCTCGTCCGCGGTCAGCTTCGCGATCATGTCGATCTTGCCGATCCAGCGGTACGGCAGCGGCTTGGCCGGAAACAGGCGGGGGTCGTCAGGGGTAGAGTCGCCGCCGCCGGCCGCGATGAAGTCCTGCAGGTCGAGATGGTGCGATGCCAGCTTGGCGTCGATCAGCCAGTGCGGCGCGCCCGGCCGCAAGGCCACGTCGCCGGACAGGTCGGTGTGGCCGATCATGCCGGTGATGTCGTGAATCCGGATGGCGCCGTCGGCATCGTCGACCCGGGCAGCCAGTTGCAGCGGCCCGCCTGGCGGCAGATCAGCCGCCAGCATCGCGCCGAGGCCGGCCAGCGATGGGCCGCTGGCCGACAGCATGAGGGCATAGCCGCGCCCGCGCAGGGGCTCGGCGATGGCGCCCTTGAGCGTCGTGCTGAGGCCGGCCACCTCGCCCGTGAGGTCGACGGGATAGGGCGCGGGGCCGTTCAGCAGAACCAGCCGGCCGGCCTCACCGGCAAGCTTGACGGGCTGGCCGTTGACAATCGAGTCGATATCGACGTTGAGCAGCGTCGCCTCGTCGGAGGGGCGTGCCGTGACGCGACGGAGGTCGAGGGTCTCGGTCTCGCCGGTGGCGCCGTCGCGGTAGGAGAGCCGCGAATCCTCGATCGTCAGCCGGCCGAATTGCGGGAGCGTCGTCGCGCGATCGGGCGTGGCGTTTCTATCTGTGCCGCCGAAGGTCCAGTTGGCTTCGCCCTTGGGATTGACCTCCAGAAGAATGTCGGCGCCGCGCAGGACGAAGCGCCTGGCCACATACTCGCCGTGCAGCAGCGGCAGCAGGGCCATGGCCACTTCGATCCGCTTCGCCGTCGCCATCTGCGGCCGCGTGCCCCAGGCGACGTTCGCGAGCGCAACGTCCTCGAGGACCACCGTGGGAGTGAGCGAAAGGGCGAAGTCGACCTTGCCGATGGTCACGTCGCGGCCGGTCGCCGCCCGGATCGTCTGCTCGAAGATGCCGCGATACTCGTTGGGATCGGCGGATACGATGACGATGACGAGGGCGGCGATGGCGGCCAGCAGCGAGCCGCCGCTGGCGAACAGGATGTTGCGTGGGCGGTACCAGCGCGCCCTCTTGCGCCCGGCCGCCACGGAGGCCACCAGGATGGGCTCACCGACCTCGATGGCGGCGGGTCGCGCCTCGGCCCCGTCCAGCATGGCCGCTGACAGGCGGTGCTCCGTTGCGAGCGGCGGCAGGACGGCTTCATCGTCGTCGCCGATCATGTCGAAGGCGTCGCTCCGGCTGCGCGTGGCCGGCAGCGTACTGGACTCGGGCGCCAGCGCCGCGTGATCGTCGGCCGGAGCGGCGAGCGCTTCAGGCAAGGGCTGAGCCCGGCCAGTCACCGCGCCGTCGTCGCTGTACTCGATCGACCCCAGGAGCGTGCGGATCTGCATCAGGCATTGCGCGACGGTGGGAATAGCACGCGCCGTCGCGCCGGCGTCGCCCGCTTGCACGCTCTCCAGGGCGCTAGCGCCGCGCGACGCCGCATCCGCCAGCTTGCGCTGGCCCAGGACGACCGACATTTCGCGGATCGAGCAGAACAGCCTATGCAGGTTGGCGGCCGACGCGGCGTCGCCGGGCGTCTTGCGCAGCCGCTCGAGATCCGCGTCGCAGGCTGCGAGGTCCTGCGAAACATCGGCCTGGAATGCCCTGAGGAGGTCGTCCATTTAACCTTACCGAAGAAGTCTTGCCGGATGCCGCAGAGAAGCCTGCGGAAGCGGGCCCAGCCGCTCCAAGTCGATGAACAACCCTACTCGGACTGTCCAAATTTCTGATTAAGAAGCCGTGAAGAGGCGGGCGGCTGACCTGTTCGGCCCCCTGCAACGAGGAGCGCTCGTCTTAACCAATAGGCAGGCGTCACTGGTCTCCGTTGGACGCAAGCCCCAGGAAATCGAGGGTAGCCGTCAGATGCGGCGGCGGCGGCGCCGTGATCCGCAGCGTCTGGCCGTTGCTGCGCGTCAGAGCGATGCTGCGAGCATGCAAATGAAGCCGGCGCGGAATATCGGCCCCCGGCAGAGTCGCGGCCAAGCCGCCATATTTGCGGTCGCCCAGGATCGGCGTGCCCAGGGCCGCGCAGTGGGCGCGCAGCTGGTGGGTGCGGCCTGTCAGCGGCCGCAGCTCCAGCCACGCTGCCTGCTTCCCCGCATGGTCGAGCACGCGGTACTCGGTCACCGCCGCCTTGCCCTCCTCGTCCGGCGCCATGCGCTCGCCGGCCCGGCCCGGCAGCTTGGAGAGCGCCAGATCGATGCGCCCGCTCGCGGGCTTCGGCACGCCGGCGACCACGGCCCAATAGACCTTCCGGCAGTCCTTGCGGCGGAAGGCCTCGGCCAGTTCCGCCGCCGCCCGGGCATTGCGGCCCAGCAGAAGCACGCCGCTGGTGTCGCGATCGAGCCGGTGCACGAGCCGCGGCCGCTCCACGGCCTCGAAGCGCAGGGCATCGAGCATGGCGTCGAGATGGCGGTCCAGGCCGGTGCCGCCCTGCACGGCCAAGCCTGCAGGCTTGTCGATGGCGAGGACGTCGGCATCCCTGTAGAGGACCGCGGCCTGCAATGCGCGGACATCCCGCTCCGCAACCGCCGGTCGCGGCCGCGCGGGGAGTGGCGTGGCCTTGGCATCGCCGAGGGGCGGCACGCGCACCCGCTGACCCGGCTCGAGGCGCGTGTTCGAGCGCGCCCGCCGGCCCTCGACTCGGATCTGCCCCGTCCGCAGCAGCTTCTCCAGCCGGCCATGGCCGAGCTCCGGGAAGCGCCGCTTGAACCAGCGATCGAGGCGAAGGTCGGCCTCGTCAGGGGTCACGGCGATGGTCTG
>DATIXH010000298.1:0-9429 GCA_035518775.1 Candidatus Acidiferrum sp. | reverse complement strand
TCGCGGATAGTTGCTGCCTGATCTGCGCGGACTGGCGCGTCGGCAGCGACGTTCAGGCTACAAGCGGCGGACCCCGCGCCAGGAAGTTGCAACCATGCCAGCGCGAAGGCATCGGCCGTGACGCCGGCATAGGTGCCACGGCCTCAGTCACCAGCGGCGGGGGCAGATACCCGGTCACGGGCAGAATTCCAGCACCCAGTCCAACGTTGCAGAGCAGGCATTGTTCGTGATCGTGGCCGCGTTGGTTGGGAACCTGGCCATTGCGCTGGCCACTTGTGGCATCCTGAGGCAAACCGGCGCAGATGCTTTCGGCGATGCCCAACGGGTCGCTTGCTGCCACCCACATCTGCAGCGCAGCACCCGAACCGAGCAACGTCTGCAACAGGAAAAAAGCCGTCAGCAGCACGACGCCTGCTGCCCGGACGTCAGCCTGTCGAATTGGGGACCGTGCTAGGAAGCTGAGCCGCACGAGAGCACCGCTGCATGAAGGGCGGGTGTGACGAATAGTTTCACATCTTGATCGCACATGCCAAGTGGCATTCGACGGTGGCGCTAAGCAGACGGCGATCAGTGATCAAGGTCGCGAAAGGAGGAGACCGACTGTCAGGTGCGTCCGGATGCTTGCCGCGAGGCAGTCGGCGCATTGATTGGCAGCGGAAGCGGGATTTTCGTGAGCGCTTACCGCCGAATTCGCGCGACGCCGCCGCCAGCCATGCAGGTCGCAGCATCTCACCTCATGTTCCCGGTGTGGCCGAGCGAATAGCGGCCCGGCTGCGGCCAGACGGTAAGTCCATGCGGCTCCTTGCCGACCGGAATGATCTTCATCGCGCCGGTCGCCGTATCGATGACATAGACGACATTGTCGAAACGGCCAGAGAGCCAGAGGTACTTCCCATCGGCACTGACGTTGCCCATGTCCGGGCTGCCGCCGCCGGGGATCGGCCAATTTTCGACAACCTTCCGGGTCGCGAAATCGATCACGGAGACGCTGCCGCGCCCGTGCGGCGAACCCTCGACGCGGTGCGACCCGCGATTGGCGACGTAGAGCTTCGATCCGTCGCGCGAGGGATAGAGGCCATGCGTGCCGACGCCCGTGGGGATGAACCCGACCTTCTTGAAGGCGTCGCCGTCGACGAGATGGACCCCGTCGGCCAGCATGTCCGCGACATAGAAGAGCTTGCCGTCGGGCGAGACGCGGATGTCCTGCGGCATGCTGCCGAGGGCAACGCAATATTGCAGGTTCACGCGGGTCGTTCCGATGTCGATCTCATGCGGCAGGCTCGCGGCGCGGTTGCGTGCATCCTCGGAGGCAAGGTCGAGAAACCCGATCACCTGGCGCCGGACCATGTCGACCTTGAGGAGTCCGGCGTCATACTCGCAGGTGAAGATCGCATAGCGTCCGTCGATCGAGAAATCCGCATGATTGATGCCATCGCATTGCGCAGTCGGCAGCGTTTCCTGCAGCGCCATCGTGTGGGGGTCGCGGAAATCGAGCTGGCGCTTCGCTTCCACGACGACGACTGCGGATGCGCCGTCGGGCGTGAAGTACATGTTGTAGGGATCTTCGGCGACGATCGCCCGCCCCGGTCTTCCCGTGCGCGGATCGATCGGGGTGATGGTGCCCTCGGCCGTCCCCTCCGCATTGTTCACCACCCACAGGGTCTGAAGGTCCCACGAGGGAACGACGTGCTGCGGATTGACGCCCACGCCGAAGCGGCTGACGATTTTGAGGGTCGCGGGATCGATTACGGTGACATTGCCGGAGATGCGATCGGGAACGTAGACGCGGGGCAAGGCGCCGGCCACGGCCGGGCTGAAATTGCCCGCGCGCGCCTCGCTATAGAGGTTTTGAGAATCGACGACCGGCGGCATGCCCGGAATTGCCCGGACGGGCGGGGCCGGCGGGGCAGCCGGCTGGTCGGCCGCCGGCGTGTGGCCGGGGGCAGACGGGGCGGTCGGCTGGTCTGCCGGCGGCATGGAACCGGTGCCGATCCTCAACCAGACGGCGCCCGCCGAGAGCAGAATGGCTGCGCCAATCAGCCCCCCGATGGCTATGAACCGAGCACGCATGGCTTCCCTACCCGTCGCGGGAACGGCGGTCTCACGCCGCTGGCCCGCCAGCGCAGACGGACGATGCAGGGTGTAAACCGTTCCGGCTTCCCGCAAGCCGTGTTACCACGGCCCCGCCCTCCCCGAAACGCGACACCCCTGCCCCCAACCGCTCTGCGACACAAATTCGCAGTGCCGGACAGGGTTGAGCCGATTCGAGGGGGCATCCCGGCAGATCCCGCGGTTCAGGCGAATCGCTCGCTCCCCTTCCTCTCCGGCAAGGGACGGGAATATCGCTTTCAGAGCCGCCTATAGTTCGCTCGAAAGATTATCCAGGCGCTGTCGAAATGGGCGGGGTCTTCGTGTCCTTCCCGAGCCATTCGCATGTTTCCGCTGAGCGAATGTGCGCGGTCATCTCGTCATGCCGGGATTTGGGCCGAGCCGTGCCGTCAGCAGACAGCAGAGGTGCTACACGCTGCGCCGAAGATGGCCTATGGCTTTACGGCGGCGCCCCAGGGTTCCTCGCCGACGGGAATCGACTTTATCGGGTTCAGGCTGGCGACATCGATGACCGTCACGTCGTTGCTGAGCCCGTTGGCGGAATAGAGGCGCGTGCCGGCCGGATCGATGGTGATGTTCCAGACCCGCTGGCCGACGAGGATGTAGTCCTTCACCTCGTAGGTCGTGGCGTCCACCACCGCCACGCGGTTGGCCGGGCCGAGCGCGACGAACGCGGTTTTGAGATCGGGCGTGAAGGCGATGCCCTCGCCCTGAATCGCCTCCGAATTCAGCCCCTGGACTGCGAACGAGATCTTCTTGAGGACCGTGAAGCTCTTCGCATCGATCACGCTGACGGTGCCGCCGATCTCCGACGAGACCCAGAACTGGGACCCGTCGCTCTTCCACGCCGCGACCCGCGGCCGCGGATCGACGAGCACGTTGGCGACGATCTTGTGTTCGCCGATATCGATGACGTGCGCCATGTTCGTCGTCTCGGACGTGTTGACCACGTACTTCCCGTCCGGGCTGACCCCCATGCCCTCCGGCTCGACTCCGACGGGAATCTGGTCGATCACGGTCTGCGCCTGGATGTCGATGACGGACACGAGGTTGTCGTCCTCGTTGGAGACGAAGAGGAACTTCCCGTCCGGGCTGATGTCGATCCGCTCCGGATCGCGCGTGCTGACCAGCGACGTCACCTTGTCGGTGTCGAGATCGATGGCCTCGATCTCGTCGTTGTCGCTGGCGCAGATATAGAGCGTCTTGTAGTCGCGCGCCATGACGAAGCCGCGCGGCCGCTCGCCGACGGGAATGGTCTTCACGACTTCCAGCGATTGGCCGTCGATGACGGTCACGGTGTTGCCCTTCTCGTTGGTGACGTAGATGGTTTCGGCAAAGGCGTGCCCGCAGAGACAGATCCATGCCGCGCTTCCGACGGCCATGCACCACAATGTTCGCTGCACGTGGAGCCTCCGTTCCGCTACTGGGTGCAGTCCTTCAGTTCCTTCTCCTGGATCGAGAAGGCGTATTTCCCGCCGGCCTTGACCTCCACATTCTTCACCAGGCATTGCCGGCCCTTCGCGTCCTTCAGCTTCACGTCATAGCGGCCGGGCTTGACGTCCTTGAGGTCGAGGCGCTCGTCGGCCTCGACCGACTTGTCGTCGTCGTTGAGGCACTGGTTGGGCCCCCACTGGTCGGTGCCGGCGGGCGCCAGGTAGAGCTCGTCGATCTCCTCGGCCGTGAGGTTCCAGAAGCGCATCTTGTCGGCGGCAGCAGCCGAAAACGCCGCCAGCAGAACGATGGACGAGAGCAGGATCGCGCGATGCATTGCCAGGCCTCCCATGGACGCAGCCGCTTCCTCTCGAGGGCGGCAACCGCGCGAGGTCTTCGATCTGCGGCAGCCGCCCAGTCATTTGCACCGGAATCCATCGATCGGGCTATGTCATACTTGCCCGATTTCTCCGGGAAATCTTCCCGATTGATGTCACTCCGCGGCTTTGCATGCATTTGCCGCCGGCCCGTGGCATTCTTTGCACCCGCCGCGGGAAGGCTGATCTGGAATGTCATTGCGAGTGCGCCTTATCGGACTGGTGGCGTTGGCGTTCTTCGTCAGTCTGGCGCTCGGAGGCGCGATCGTTTCGTTGATCGCGTCGCGGTCGGTCTCGACCGAGATGGCCGCCGCGCTCCTGGTCGGGCGTCAGGCGGTGGAGCATGGCCTCGTCGACCTGGAGACCTCGAACGATCCGCAGCGCGACCTCCGCAATCTGGTATCTTCCTTCGACGGCAATCGTCACCTGCGCGTGACCCTGACGGGCGGCAACGACACCGTCACCGCCGCGCCGACCGAGGAGAGGTCTCCGTTCGGCAGCGTCCCCGGCTGGTTCATGAGGTTGATCGCTGTCGGCGGGGCGACGGATGCGCACGTCGCGGTCGACCTCCATGGCCGTCTGGATGGCACCATCGCCATCGAGGCAGACCCGCATAACGAGATTCTCGAGGTCTGGACCGAGTTCTGCGAGAGCCTGGTCGTGTTGGCCCTCTTCTGCGGGCAGACCATCCTGCTGATCTATCTGTTCACCGGCCGGGCGCTTCGGCCGCTCGACCGCATGGCCGTGGCCCTGCAGAAGGTGGGGGACGGCGACTACGGCACGCGCTTTACCGAAAACCTGGCTCCTGAGCTGGCCCGCCTGCGGGACAGCTTCAATCGCATGGCGGCACAGCTCGCCGGGATGGATGAAGGCAACCGCAGCCTCAACGAGCAACTGTTGACGCTTCAGGAGCAGGAGCGGCGCGAGCTGGCGCGCGACTTGCACGACGAAGTCGGTCCGTTCCTCTTTGCGGTCAATGTGGATGTCGCGAATATCTCGCGGCTCCTGAAGGAGGGCCGCGTGGCGGAAATCGCGGATCACGTGCAGTCGATCAGCGACGCCGTCAGTCATATGCAACGGCAGGTGAAGGGCATGCTCGGTCGCCTGCGACGGTCGGGGCTTGCCGAGATCGGGTTGACCGAGGCGATCGGCAACATGGTCGAGTTCTGGCGGCGGCGGAATCCGGAGATAGACTACCGCGTGAATATTGCGCCCGAATGCGAACGGGTGAGCGAGACCGCCGACATCACGCTCTATCGCATCGTGCAGGAATGCGTCAGCAATGCCGTGCGGCATGGAAAGCCGAAGGAGATCAGTATTTCCCTGATGCTTTCGCAAGTTCCGGGAGAGGATCGCGAGGCGGTGGTGATAGACGTGACCGACGACGGGCAAGGCATGAGTGAAGCGTCCCCTGTCGGCCTCGGGCTGGTCGGGATGACCGAGCGCGTCGCCAATGTCGGCGGCCACCTGACCCTCATCAACAAGCAGGGCGGCGGCCTCTCGGTCCGCGCCGTGCTGCCGTGTCCGCCGGAGCAGCCGCGGATCGATGGCCACGTTCGGGCGGCTGCGCCATGAGAGTCCTCATCGTCGATGATCACCCCATTGTCCGTGCCGGGCTGCGTCGCCTGCTGAGCGCGCACTCGGAAATCGAAGTGCGCGATGCGACGACCGGCAAGGAGGCTTTGGCGCTCGTCCGGGACTATCACCCGGATATCGTGATGCTGGATCTGAACCTTCCAGGCATCGGCGGACTCGAGATCATCAGCCGGCTGAAGCTCGAGGAGCCGGCTGCGAAAGTTCTTGTCTTCACGATGCACGACAATGCGGTCTACGTGACGCGTGCCCTGCAGGCCGGCGCCACGGGATACGTCAGCAAGAACGCGCCGCCTGAGGAGATACTCGAAGCGATCCGGCGCGTCGGCAGCGGACGCAGCTACATCGAGCAGGCTATCGCGCAGGAGCTCGCCATTCTGAACGTTCGGACGCCGGCGCACGCCCTCAAGGATCTATCACGCCGAGACCTGGAAATCCTCCGGCTCCTGGGCGAGGGTCACAGCCTCTCGCAGATAGCGGACATCGTCGGCGTCAGCTACAAAACCGTCGCCAACAATTGCACGCAGATCAAGGCCAAGCTCGGCGTCGACCGGATCGCCGAGCTTATCCGCATCGCCGTCCTCTATGGCATCAGCGACGGCGGCGCCATCGACGGGCCGGCGCCTCCCGACGAGTTCCGATAGCCGCACCCATCATCCATCTACAACCAGACTGCGCGATTCACCCTCACCCTCACCCTATCCCTCTCCCGCTCGCGCGGGAGAGGGGACACTGGCGGAGCGGGTCGCTCATTCGAGTCCCCTCTCCCGCCTGCGGGAGAGGGGTAGGGTGAGGGTGCTTAGGGTGGTTTTCCCGCCTGACAATAGAAGTGTTCCCGATCTTTCGAGATATTCATCCCTTGTATATATGTATATCGTCCTATTCTTCATATTCTAAGTAAATCTCTGGAGATGTGACGAGTTGTCCCGCAAAACTCACGACGAACCTTGCTAAGCTGCGGCGCGAGCCGGCGATCTCTCGCCTTCCGCGACCGCCGGAGCATTTGTCGACCGGGAACACTCACGCCGCGGACGCGAACACATGTTTTTTGCCGAGCTGCGCTGCCTGTTCGCTTTCATCGTCATCCTGCTGAGCGCCGCCGGGTCGGCGGCAGCGCAAAGCGCGCCTGCGGACGTGACGACGATCTCGATGGCCTATATCACGCAAAAGGTGAAGGAGCTGCGGCCGCTCTCCCTGGTCGATCCGCCCACGACGGACGAGGGGCTGCTGGGGGCGCGGATCGGCATCATCGACAACAACACCACCGGCCAGTTCACGAAGCAGAAGTTCGTCCTCGACGAAGCCGTGGTCCCCGAAGGCGGCGACGTGGTCGCCGCGTTCCGTACGCTGCTCGCCGAGGGCCAGAAGTTCTTCGTCGCCGATCTGCCTGCGGCGCAGTTGCTGGCGATCGCCGATCTTCCGGAGGCGCGCGATACGCTGATCTTCAATACGCGCGCCAAGGACGACGCGCTGCGCGGCGAGCAGTGCCGGGCCAACATCCTGCATGTCGCGCCGAGCTACGACATGCTGGCCGACGCGCTGGCGCAGTATCTGCGCTGGAAGCGCTGGTACAACTGGCTTCTCATCGTGGGCATCGACGATGCCGACAAGCAGTTCGCAGCGGCGATCCGCCGTGCCGCCGATCGCTTCAGCGCCACCATCGTCGATGAGCGCGTCTTCGACGCGACACCAGGCGCGCGGCGGACGGACACCGGTTATGCGGAGATCCAGAAGCAGATACCGGCCTTCACGCAGGGGGTGGGCAGCTACGACGTCTTGGTCGTCGCCGACGAGCGCGATGCCTTCGGGGAATACCTGCAGTATCGCACCTGGGATGCCCGCCCGGTCATGGGAACGCACGGCCTGGTGGCCGTGACCTGGCACCCGAGCTTCGAGCAATGGGCGTCCATGCAGATGCAGAGCCGGTTCGCGAAGTTTGCCGGACGTCCCATGACCGAGCGGGACTACGCGGCGTGGCTGGCCGTGCGCAGCATCTCCGAGGTGACGACGCGCATCAACAAGTTCGACTACGCAAGCATCAACGCCTACATCCGCGGGCCTGACTTCAACGTCGCCGGCTTCAAGGGCCAGAAGCTCACCTTCCGTGATTGGGATGGCCAGCTCCGACAGCCGATCCTGCTCGCCGGCCCTCGCACCATCGTCTCGGTGTCGCCGCAGGAGGGTTTCCTCCACGAGTTCAGCGAGCTCGATACGCTCGGCGTCGACCGCCCGGAGACGACCTGCAAGCTGAAGAAGCCCGCCCAATGACGAGATGGCGCGCCGCGCCCCGAAGCCGACGGCTGCCGCCGATGACCATTGACAGGAGGTGACTGCAAACACTGACGGCGAATGAGTTGGACGGCGCCAGCACTCCGGAGGAGGTCGGAACTCTGTCAGGTCCGGGGCGCGGCGCATAACGAGGGGGAAGATCCATGAAGAGAGTGCTCTTGGGCTCGACGGCGCTGGTCGCCGCCGGGATGGCGTGCGGCACTGCGGCGGCGGCCGACGGCGTCGAGTTGGAGATCAGCGGCCGCTACATGGCGACGGCCGGCGTCGTCTTCGGCGAGGATTTCAGCGCATCTTCAGGCATCGTCGACAGCGGCGTCCGCAACTACGTCTTCAAGCAGGACGTCGAGGTCGACTTCTCGGGCGAGGCGACGCTCGACAACGGCCTCACCGTCGGCGCGCTGATCCGGCTGGAAGGGCAGACGGAGGAGGACGACCAGATCGACAAGGTCTATGCCTACTTCAGTGGCGGCTTCGGCGAGATCCGGTTCGGCGACCTGGAGGAGGCCTACGCACAGCTCTGCTATCTCGTGCCCAGCGCCTCCGAGCTGTTCGGCGCCGACAGCCCAAACTTCAACTTCTCGAATGCCGGCGCCGCCGGCTATGCCGGCACGAACGGCACTTGCTACGGCCTCGACGACAATTCGACCAAGGTGGTCTACTTCAGCCCGGTTTTCGGGGGCTTTCAGTTCGTCGCCTCGTTCACGCCCGACAACACCGAGGACACCCGCAACTTCGTGGACGGTGTGGGCACCCGGCTGAAGAACGACGACGAGCAGAACTCGGAGAACCTGTCCGCCGGCGCGACCTTCCAGCACGACTTCAATAACGTCAATCTGGTGGTCGGCGGCGGCCTGACGCACAGCTTTCTCAAGGAGGTCAACCCGAACAACGTCGATCCTGCCAGCAGCTACAACGCCTATGCGCAAGTAGGCTTCGCCGGGTTCACGATCGGCGTGGCCTCGGAGTGGCGGGAGAACTTCGGCGAGACGAGCGCTGACCAATGGGTCTATGGCGCCGGCGCCAAGTACAACTGGGATGTCTGGACGGTCGCGTTCGGCTGGACCCACGGCGACTACGAGAAGGCCGTCGGCAACAATGACGTGGGCCCCTTCAATGCCGACCACGACATCTTCTCTCTGACCGCCTCCTACGAGCTGGCAGAGGGCATCTCGGTCGACGGGGTCGTCGAATACTCCCGCTACCGCAGCCGCGACGCCGCCGGCCCGGACTACGAGGGATTGGCGGTCGGCCTCGGGACCTACATCAGCTTCTGATACGGGGGATCGAGGAGCGATCCGCCGTCATATTTTCGCTCGCTGCCGCCTGCGCCCGGCCCGTCGCGGTGAATTGGACTTCCAATAGGAGTCCGGGGCAGCTGCCGCACGTCCCGCGGCCGCGACGCGGCAGCGGATTCCGGGTATGGCATTGGCCAGATCCGGTCGGTAGCGCCTGATTCCCCACGTTCAGCGAATGGCTCGTCCCCTTCCCTTCCCATAGCTGGGTGCGGCATATGGTTTCCGAGCCCTTGGCGGCGGTTGCTATAGTCCGCACCGGGAAAATTGCGCGGGCGCTGTCGAAATCGGGCGGGGTCGGGCGTCTTCGTGGCGCCGGAGCATAGGCCCGGCGCTAG
>DATIXH010000297.1:0-26457 GCA_035518775.1 Candidatus Acidiferrum sp. | reverse complement strand
GCCTCGACAACGGCAGCGGACAAAGCGATTGTCAGGGGAAGAGCATAAGGCACACTTATGGATCGCCCGAGCAAGCTGCCGCCGCTTTCGGCCATCCGCGCCTTCGAGGCCGCCGCCCGCCACGGCAGCTTCACCAAGGCGGCGGAGGAACTGGGCATGACCCAGGCGGCCGTCAGCTATCAGGTGAAGCTGCTGGAGGACCGGCTCGGTGCGCCGCTGTTCCTGCGGCAGGCCCGGCGGGTGGTGCTGTCGGAGACCGGCCGGCGCCTGGCGCCGCCGGTCACCGAGGCCTTCCAGCGCCTGCAGGCGGCCTTTGCCGCCACGCGCGAGACGAACGAGCGGGTGCTGTCGGTGACGGTGATCCAGAGCTTTGCGACCAGCTGGCTGGTGCCGAGGCTGGGCACCTTCCAGATGGCGCATCCCGACATCGCCGTGCGGGTGGACGCCTCGGGGCGAATTGTCGACCTGGCGCGGGAGGACATCGATGTCGGCATCCGGACCGGCAGCGGCGACTGGCCGGGGCTGAAGGCTCATCTGCTGATGCCCAGCGAGTTCACGCCGCTCTGCAGCCCGGAGTTCCTGGCCCGCAGCGGGCCGCTTGCCTCTCCTGCCGACCTGCTGAAGCTGCCGCTGCTCGATTGGCGCGACCCCTGGTGGCGGCAATGGTTTGCGCTCGCCGGCGTTCCGGACCCGCAGCCGGCCGCCCCCGCAATGATCGAGGTCGACTCCCAGGTGATGCTGGGGCGGGCGGCGCTGGTGGGCCAGGGCGTGGCCATCCTGACGCCGGCGTACTTCGCGGCGGAGCTCGCCGACGGCCGCCTGGTCCAGCCGTTCGCACTGACCGGCCGCAGCGAATCGAGCTTCTGGCTCGTCTATCCGCAGGAGCGCCAGAACGCGCCGAAGATCCGGGCCTTCCGGGACTGGATGCTGGCGGAGGTGAAGCGGGATGCGGAGCGGGCGGCGGGTTGAGCGGACTTTGGCCCTAATTCATCGCGGCGCTGATCCGTCCTCAGCCTAGCCCTCGCCCGCTGGCGCGGGAGAGGGGACACGATTGTGCCGCATACTCGATCGAGTCCCCTCGCCCGCGGAGCGGGAGAGGGATAGGCTGAGGTCTTCGGGCTGGGCTGAAGGGGCCAACTACATGTCGCTGCGCAAATTCAAAGTTCTCACGTTCGACGTCGTGGGCACTCTGATCGATTTCGAGCGCGGGATGATCGAGTATATCCGGGAGGCGGTGCCGGCGGCCACGCAAGTGACCGACGAGGCGATCCTCGATGCCTATCGGCATGTGCGGGCGCTGCCGGCGGCGGGGTGGTATCCGGACGATCTCGTGCGCGTCTATGGCGACATGGCGCGCGAGCTGAAGCTGCCGGAGACGGCGGGCGCGGCGGAGGGATTTCCGGCCTCGGTGGAGCGGTGGCCGGCGTTTGCGGATTCGGCGGCGGCGCTGAAGCGGCTGCGGCAGCGCTACCGGCTGGTGGCCATGACCAATGCGCGGCGCTGGGCGCTCCAGCATTTCGCGCGCACGCTGGGCGAGCCGTTCGACGACGGGGTCACGGTCGACGACGTGCGCTTCGAGAAGCCCGATCCGCAGTTCTTCGCCTTCGCGCGCGGGCGGCTGAGCGCCAGCGGCTACGTGCTCGAGGACATCCTGCATGTGGCGCAGAGCCAGTATCACGACATCGGCGTCGCGCGGAAGCTTGGCTACACCGTCTGCTGGATCGAGCGGCGCAAGGGGTTGAAGGGGACCGGCGGCACCAAGGAGGCGCCGATCACCAAGCCCGACTACCACTTCGCCACGCTGGCCGAGCTGGCCGATGCGGTGGAGGCCGAAGGGCGCTGACGACGGAGGAGGCGATGGCGATCAGGACGGGCGGCTGCCAATGCGGCGCGCTGCGCTATGAGTGCGCGGGCGAGCCGATCGCGCTCTATGTCTGTCACTGCCGGGAATGCCGGAAGCAATCGGCCTCGGCCTTCGGCATGTCGCTGCAGGTGCCGAGCGCGGGGCTGCGGGTGACGCACGGGCACCCGAAGTTCTGGACCCGGCCGGCCGACAGCGGGCGGCAGGTGAAGTGCGCCTTCTGCCCGCATTGCGGCTCGCGCGTCTGGCACCAGGGCGAGGAGCCGGCGGAGACCGTGACGATCAAGGCCGGCTCGCTCGACGAGCCCGTCGATTTCTCGACCGCGATCCACATCTGGACCTCGCGCAAGCTGCCGGGGATGACGATCCCGGCCGACGCGCAGCAGTTCCTGCAGGAGCCGGATTGAAGCGGCAGAAATAGGGTCGGAGTATCCTTGCGCGTCTGGCACAGCGCGAGGGGCCGGCGGAAACCGTCACGATCAAGGCCGGCCCGCTCTGGCGAGGTCACCCAAGGCCAGTATGGCTTCGACGAGTACGATAACACCAATGATGGTGCCGACCGTGATCATAGCGCCGACATAGCCGAAGACCGCGATTCTGATCGAGAAATCCCGCTGCCAAGCCAGAAGGGTTGCCACGATAGCCGTCAGGAGCACCCAGGCAATCCGTGCCGTCCATTCGACGGCAGGAATTCGCAGCGCGACCAGTCCGATGGCGATGCTGGCGCCGACGACGAGCAAGACATACTCCGCTACGGATCTCACAGGAGGACGTGCTGCGCTCATGGATGTCAGGTCCGTCGTTGACGCAGGCGCGGTGGTTGCCCCAGAAGATCTGGGACCGCGAGGTGTGAACAACCATGTTCTTTTGGCCGGAGCGCGCGGCTCTTGGCGCGCTGCCGCGCGCAGCCCCCTACCCTTTAATCCCCTCCCGCAAGGGGAGGGGAAGGGGCTCTTCGGCGGCTAGTTCAGATACTCCGCGACGGTCTTCAGGAAGATCGGCGTGGAGATGGGTTTGGCGAGGTAGGCGGCGCAGCCGCCTTGGCGCATGCGCTCCTCGTCGCCTTTGAGGGCGAAGGCGGTGACGGCGATGATCGGGATGTCCTTCAGCTTCTCGTCGTCCTTGATCGACTTGGCGACCACCAGGCCGGAGACGCCCGGCAGCTGGATGTCCATGATGATCAGGTCCGGATGGTGCTCGCGCGCCAGCCGCAGCCCCTCCATGCCGTCGCGCGCCATCAGCACGTTGTAGCCGCGCGTCTCCAGCAGCGCGTGGAAGAGCTTCATGTTGAGATCGTTATCCTCGACGATGAGGATCGTCTTCGCCGTCGCCGCCTGCCCCTTGGGCTGGCTGATCGCCGCCGCACCGTTCTGCTTGCTCACGTTTCCTCTCAGGCCTATTCGGCTGTTTTCCACCCACGACCGGCGGGTGGCCCGGAAATGGCCGGGCCGGCCTCGTCGCAATCCTCAGAGGGTATCAGTCATCTCGTTAAAAATTGACATAAGTCGCGGCGATTAGAGCGCGATCAAACGTGGTTAACAAGCGGCCACAAACCTGGTTTGGCAAGAAAGGTTAATGGGGTCAGACCCAGCCGTGTAGGGGCGGGCCTATGTGCCCGCCCGACGCCAGGGCGACCACGTGGGGTCGCCCCTACAGGTTCGGAGGGACCACCGCACCTACAGAATGAACTTGCTGAGGTCCGCGTTCTTGGCCAAAGGCGCGACGCGCTCCTGCACGTACTTCGCGTCGATGGTGATGGTGGCGCCGGCGCGGTCGGTGGCGGTGAAGCTGATGTCCTCGAGCAGCCGCTCCATCACCGTGTGGAGGCGGCGGGCGCCGATGTTCTCGACCGAGGAATTGATCTCGGCGGCGAGGTCGGCGAGGGCCTCGATGGAGTCGTCGGTGAACTCGAGGGTGACGTCCTCGGTCTTCAGCAGCGCCTTGTACTGCTTGATCAGGCTGGCCTCGGGCTCGGTCAGGATGCGCTTGAAGTCGTCGCGCGAGAGGGCGCTGAGCTCGACGCGGATCGGCAGGCGGCCCTGCAACTCCGGCAGCAGGTCGGAGGGCTTCGCCATGTGGAAGGCGCCGGACGCGATGAAGAGGATGTGGTCGGTCTTCACGCTGCCATGCTTGGTGGCGACGGTGGTGCCCTCGATCAGCGGCAGCAGGTCGCGCTGCACGCCCTCGCGGCTGACGTCGGCGCCCATGCGATGCTCGCTGCGGCCGCAGATCTTGTCGATCTCGTCGAGGAAGACGATGCCGTTCTGCTCGACCGACTCGAGCGCCTCGGCCTTCACCTTCTCGGGATCGAGCAGCTTGTCGCTCTCCTCGTCGATCAGCACGTCGTAGGAATCGGCCACGGTCATGCGGCGCGGCTTGGTGCGGCCGCCGAAGGCCTGCCCCAGGACCTCGTTCAGGTTGATCATGCCCATGCTGGCGCCGGGCATGCCGGGGATCTCGAAGGTCGGCAGCGACGAGCTGCCGGAATCCTTCACGCTCAGCTCGATCTCCTTGTCGTTCAGCTCGCCGGCGCGCAGCATGCGGCGGAACTTGGCGCGGGTGTCGGCGCTGGCGGCCTCGCCCACGAGCGCTTCGATCACGCGCTCCTCGGCGGCCACCTCCGCCTTTGCCTGGACCTGGCGGCGCAGCTTCTCGCGCGTCGTGTTGAGGGCGACCTCCACGAGATCGCGCACGATCTGCTCGACGTCGCGGCCGACATAGCCGACCTCCGTGAACTTGGTGGCCTCGACCTTGATGAACGGCGCCTGCGCCAGCTTCGCCAGGCGGCGCGCGATCTCGGTCTTGCCGACGCCGGTGGGGCCGATCATCAGGATGTTCTTGGGCAGCACCTCCTCGCGCAGCTCCTCCGGCAGCTGCTGGCGGCGCCAGCGGTTGCGCAGCGCGATGGCGACGGCGCGCTTGGCGTCGTGCTGTCCCACGATGTAGCGGTCGAGCTCGGAGACGATCTCGCGCGGGGTGAAGCTGGCCGCGGCCTCCTTGTGCGGCGGGCGCGCGGCAGACGGCGGATTGTCGTTCATAGGCTCTCGAGCACGATGTTGCGGTTGGTGTAGATGCAGATGTCGGCGGCGATCTCCATGGCGCGGCGGGCGATGTCCTCGGCCGAGAGGCCGTCCATGCCGATGAGGGCGCGGGCGGCGGCGAGCGCGAAGCTGCCGCCGGAGCCGATGCCGATGAGCCCGTCCTCGGGCTCGAGCACGTCGCCGGTGCCCGTGAGCACCAGGCTCACCTCCTTGTCGGCCACCGCCATCATGGCCTCGAGCCGGCGCAGATAGCGATCGGTGCGCCAGTCCTTGGCCAGCTCGACGCAGGCGCGCGCCAGCTGGTTCGGATGCTGCTCGAGCTTGGCCTCGAGGCGCTCGAAGAGGGCGAAGGCGTCGGCGGTGGCGCCGGCGAAGCCGGCGATGACGTTGCCCTTGCCGACCCGGCGCACCTTCTTGGCGTTGGATTTGACGACCGTGTTACCGAGAGTGACCTGGCCGTCGCCGGCCACCACCACCTGCCCGCCCTTGCGGACGCAGAGGATGGTGGTGCCGTGCCATTGCGGGGGTTCGTCGCGCGACATACGACCTCCCAGATAAGCCGCCGGGGGCGGGGGCGCAAGCGCAGCTTGGCTGCATGACCATCCTGCGTTCTTCGACAAGCTCAGGATGAGGGAGAATTTGGTGGCACAAAGAACGATCCTCATCGTGAGCTTGTCGAAGAACGCAGAGCGTTCATCCCAATCTCGTGGCCGCTAGCGGCAGCCAGGCGATCCTGTTACAAGCACGAGCGACTCCTTCCGAAGCGATCCACGGGCATCCCCATGAGCGTGACCACGGTCGAGCGGCTGCGGGAGTTTCGCGGCAACGATCTGCAGGACCTGTGCGAGGCCGCCGAGGAGGGCATCAAGGCCGGCGGCGGGTTCGGCTGGCTGAAGCCGCCGCATCGGCCGGTGATGGAATCCTACTGGCGCGGCGTGCTGTTGATCCCCGACCGCATGATGTTCGTGGGCCGGCTGGACGGCGTGATCGCCGGCACGGCGCAGCTGCTGCGCCCGCCCAAGAACAACGAGGCGCAGGCGCGCAGTGCCCAGATGACCACCCATTTCGTAGCCCCCTGGGCGCGTGGCCATGGGCTGGCACGCGGAATCGTGGAGGCGGTGGAGGAGGCGGCGCGGGCCGCCGGCGCCCTGGTGCTGAACCTCGACGTGCGGGAGACCCAGGAGGCCGCGATCCAGCTCTATCAGTCGCTCGGCTACCAGCACTGGGGGACCCATCCACGCTATGCCCGGGTCGCCGAGGGCTGGGTGGCCGGCCGCTATTTCTGGAAGAACCTGGAGGTGGTCCGCGGATGAACACAACTGGTGTGACGGTTCTATGACAGTTAATACAATATCTAGTAGTATTCTGGCGACGCCATAGTATTCTTGGGCCTATGGCCAACGCGAAGAAGGCTTTGGACGGGACCGTCCTCGACCGGCTCTATAAGGTGATCGAGAGTCGCCGGGGGGCCGACCCCGCCGTCTCCAATACCGCCCGGCTGTTTGCCAAGGGCACCGAGAAGATCGCCCAGAAGGTGGGCGAGGAGGCGGTGGAGACGCTGATCGAGGGCGTGCGGGGCCGCAAGAAGGACCTGGCGCTGGAAAGCGCCGACCTGCTCTACCATCTCCTGGTTCTGTGGGCCGACCGCAGCCTGAAGCCGGACGCGGTGTGGGCGGCCCTGGCGGCGCGCGAGGGTATCTCCGGCGTGGCCGCAAAGAAGAACCGCAAGGACGACGATTGAGCGAGGCAGCGCGCCATGAGCTACGACCCGAACAACGTCTTCGCCAAGATCCTGCGCGGCGAGATTCCCTGCAAGAAGGTCTATGAGGACGCGCACACGCTGGCCTTCCACGACATCAATCCGCAGGCCAAGGTGCATGTGCTGGTGATCCCGAAGAAGCCGTACGTCTCCTGGGACGACTTCTCCGCCAGTGCGAGCGAGGCCGAGATCGCCGCGCTGGTGCGCGCGGTCGGGGCGGTGGCGCGCCAGGTGGGCGTGGCCGAGTCGGGCTATCGCATCCTGGCGAACCACGGGCGGCATTCGCACCAGGAGGTGCCGCACCTCCACATCCACATCTTCGGCGGCCAGCCCCTCGGCCGCATGATCCAGCCGCCGAAGTAGTCTCCCTTTACTGTCATTGCCGGGCTTGACAATGTGGAGGGATGCGCGGGGACGCGAGTCGTCACCGCACGATGCGGGGGCGCGCGACGGCGGAGAGGCGCTCGAGGGCGGCGCGGCCGGCGGTGCGCAGCTCGATGGCGTCCATGGTCATGTCGGCGAGATCGGCGAGGCCGCGCCAGTGCGACAGCTCGAACGCGGCGCGTGGGGCCGTATCGAGGATGCAGAGAGCGCCGAGCTTGTAACCGTCGCGCGTGACCAGCGGCGCGCTGGCGTAGAAGCGGATGTGCGGCGGCCCCACGACCAGCGGCACGCTGGCGAAGCGCACATCGGCGCGTGTGTCCTTGATGATGCGCACGCAGTCTTCGGCCGGGGTGTGGGCCATGAAGTCCCACTCCGGCGGGACCTCCAGAAGGTCGAGGCCGTAGCGCGACTGCAGCCAGGCGCGCGGCTCGGGGAATAGCGAGATCATGGCGACAGGGACGGCGAAGGTGCCGGTCGCCAACCGCGCGATCCGGTCGAAGACCTCAGCGAGTGGCGTCTGCAGGATCTCCGGAGCGGACAGGGCTTCCAGATGCTGGGCTTGCGACGGCATCGGCGCAGACTCCCTCTGCGGGTCGTCATCCTCCACTCAGGCTGCCATGGCTTCGCGCGGCTGCGGCAGGCGGATGGTCACGGTGGTGCCGTGGTTGAGCAGGCTCTCGAGCTGCAGCGAGCCGTTGTGCAGCTCGGCCAGCAGGCGCACCAGCGGCAGGCCGAGCCCGGTGCCGGCATATTTGCGATTGAGCGCGCCGTCGACCTGGCCGAAGGCGGCCATGGCCTTGGCGATGTCCTTCTCGGCGATGCCGATGCCGGTGTCGATCACCTTCAGCAGGAAATCGCCGTTGACGTCGCGCGCAGCGGTGACGCGCACCTCGCCGCCCGGCGGCGTGAACTTCACGGCGTTCGACAGCAGATTGATGAGGATCTGCTTGATGGCGCGCGAATCGGCCACGAGCGGCGGCAGGTCGCCCGGCACCTCCGTGCGCAGCGTCAGCTTGCCGGCGTTGGCGCGGTCGCTGACCAGGCGCAGGCAGGAGCGGATGACGTCCGACACCAGCAGCTTCTCCTTGTGCAGCTCGAACTTGCCGGCCTCGATCTTCGAGAGGTCGAGGATGTCGTTGATGATTTTCAGCAGGTGCACGCCGCTGTCGTGGATGTCCTTGGCGTACTCCTTGTACTGCAGCTTGCCGAGCGGGCCGAACATCTCGCGCTGCATCACCTCGGAGAAGCCGATGATGGCGTTGAGCGGCGTGCGCAGCTCGTGGCTGACGTTGGCGAGGAACTCCGACTTGGAGCGGTTGGCGAACTCGGCCTGCTCCTTGGCGGCGCGCAGCGCCTCCTCGGCCATGATGCGGTCGGTGATGTCGAAGTGCATGACCACGACGCCGCGCGGCTCGGTCTTCGACACCGGCGTGGCCACGAACTTGAACCAGCGCGGCTCGCGCGCGACGATGCGCAGATACTCGCGCGCAAACATCGGGGAGTCGCCGGCCAGCACGGCGCGCAGTCCGGCGCTGACCGCCGGCGCCTCGTCGGCGAACATGCCGTCGGGGTCCTCGACACTGTCGAAATAGTTGCGGCCGAGGCCGGCGAGGTCGTCGACGTCGGCGCTGCCGGCGGCGTCGCGCCACATGCGGTTGACCGAGACGATGATGCCGTCGGCGTCGAGCAGCGCCACATGGGCGGGGAGCGAATCGAGCGTGGCGGCGTGAGTCTCGGCGAGCGCGCGCAGCTCGCTCTCGCTGCGCCGCAGGGCCTCCTCGGCGCGCACGCGGTCGGTGACGTCGGTCTGGATGCCGACGAAATGGACGAGCTGCTTGTTGTCGTCGAACACGGGGTTGATGCTGAGCTCGTTCCAGAACGTGCGGCCGTCCTTGCGGTAGTTGCGGATGGTGACGGTGACGGGCTTGCGCTGCTGGATCGCCTTGCGCAACCGCTCGATCGTCTGCAGGTCGGTGTCGCGGCCCTGCAGCATGCGGCAGCTCTTGCCCAGCGTCTCCTCCGGCGCGTAGCCGGTGATGCGGGTGAAGGCCGGGTTCACGAACACGATGGGATTGCCCGGCAGGTTCGGGTCGGTGATCAGCACGCCGTTGGACGTCGAGGACACGGCGGCGGCGAGCGAGGCGTTGCGATGCTCCAGCTCGGCGAAGCGGGCCTCGCCGGCGACCGCGTCGCTGATGTCGGAGAACGTCATGCTGTAGCCGCCGCCGGGCATCGGATAGAGGCGTGCGCGCAGCGTGCGCGCGCCGCGCTTGGTCTCGGCGCGGGTGCTGGCCGGCGGCGGGTTGGCCATGGTCCCGCCCGGCAGCCAGTCCGGCTCGCCCGGCCGCATGCCCATGCCCGCGCCCAGCAAATGCGCCAGCTCGCTCCAGGCCATGCCCTTCTGCAGCCGGTCGGGCGGCAGCTCGAACAGGTCGACGAAGCGCTTGTTCCAGGCGATCAGGCGGCGGCCGCGATCGACGACGCTGAGGCCGTGGCTGAGGCTGTCGAGCGTGGCCTGCAGCAGCAGCGAGTTCTTCTCGAGCGCGCCTTCGCGGATCTTGCTGGCGGTGATGTCGGTCATGATGACGACGATGCCGCCATCCTCGGTGCGGCGCTCCGCGATCTGCAGCCAGCTGCCGTCGGCGCGGTGGGTCTCGATGACCGAGGGCGGGTTGCGGTGCAGCTCGAGCCGGTGCTGGATCCACTTCTCGGCATTGCCGGCGTCGTCGGCCAGCGGCACGTTGCCGAGGCTGGCGCGCAGCAGCTCCTCGAAGCGGACGCCGGGCACGACCTGCGCGGCGATGGGCGCCAGGATCTCGCGGTAGCGGTGGTTGCACATCACCAGGCGGTCGTCGCCGTCGTAGAGCGCGAAGCCGTCGGACATGCTCTCGGCGGCGTCGAGGAAGAGCGCCTCGGAGCGGCGGATGCGGCGATCGGCCTCGACCTCGTCGCTGATGTCGGCGGCGATGCCGCGATAGCCGAGGAAGTCGCCGTCGGAGGCGAACACCGGCCGGCCGCTGACGCGCATGCGATGCACGCGGCCGCCGGCGGCGACGAAATCGAAGATGAAATCGCGGAACGGGCGGCGGCACTGGAGGTCGTCGAGGTGGCGGGCCCAGGACTGCTCGTCCGTCACGAGCCGGCCGAGCTCGCTCGAGCGCTTGCCGATCAGCTTCTTCGGCTCGATGCCCGTGAGCTCGCCGAAGCGGGAGGAGACGTAGGTGAAGCGCAGGTCCGGCCCCATCTCCCAGACCCAGTCGGAGGCGGCCTCGGCGATGTCGCGGAAGCGCTCCTCGCTGCGCCGCAGCGCCTCGACCGCCAGCTTCTGGCGCTGCTCGTTCGACAGCAGCATGGCCAAGACCAGGAAGCCGACGGGGTAGTAGACGAACAGCGGCACCAGCAGATGCAGCGCGGCCGGCCGATCGAGGCCGGCGATGATCAGGTCCCAGGGCAGGCCGATCGCCGCGAGCGCCAGGCCGATGGCCAGGAACTCGCCGGGCCCGCCGATGCGCGCCCGCCGCCACCAGCGCAGATAGAAACCGGTGCCCAGCAGCGCCGCCGCCGTGACGACCGCGATGGAGCTGAGGATATCCGGCGCGCCCGTCAGGATGCGGTCGGCGATGACGGCGATGGCGGCGACCAGCGCCGTCCACGGGCCGCCGAAGGCGCCGGCGGTGAGGACGATCAGGTTGTGGCCATCGACGCTCAGGTCGGGGGCGATCGCGATCGGCCAGCGCATGCCGAGGATCGCCATGCCGCCGAACAGCAGCCCGGCCACGACCGCGCCGAAATGGCCGGCGCGCCGCAGCAGCGGCAGCCCGATCAGGCTGTAGAGCAGGGCGAGGGCCAGGAGCAGGGCGAAGTTCTCGCCGAACTCGGGAATCAGGCCCAGGAGATCGTCGTACGCCATGCCGGTTTTCCGACCTTCCGTCACCATGAGCGGCGGGCGGCAGCGAACGGCCGCGCCTATGGTTTACGCCGCGTTAAGCAAAGGATGGCGCAGGCGGGGTTAAAAGCTGGTTAACGACAATGGGGAATGTGCAATCGGCGCCGCAACATACAGCGGGGAAGTGAAGGTTGCGTCGCAAGATCTGGAGGGGATTGGCAGAAGACAAGCGTTTGGGCCGGTTTCGCCGCGCCTTTGAGGCATTTCCGGTCGAAAAATTCGCTCTTTGTTCCCGAGGGGCGAATCAGGGCCGGACGGCCGAGCCCCAGGGTTCCTCGCCGACCGGGACTGACTTGATGGCTTCCAGGGTAGAGACGTCGATCGCCGTCACGTCGTTGCTGAGGCCGTTCGCGGCATAGAGGCGGGTGGCGGAGGGGTTCAGCGTGATCCCCCATACGCGCTGGCCGACCAGGATGTAGTCCTTGACCTCGTAGGTCTGCGCATCGATGACCGCGACCCGGTTGGCCGGGCCGAGGGCGACGAAGGCGAGCTTACGGTCCGGGGTGATCGCGATGCCCTCCGGCTGGATCTGCTCCGCGGTCAGGCCCTCGACCGCGAAGGAAATCTTCTTGATGACGGCCAGCGTCGCGGCGTCGATGACGCTGACGGTGCCGCCGATCTCCGACGAGACCCAGACCTGGGCGCCGTCCCTGGTCCAGACCGCGACCCGCGGCCGCGGATCGACGAGGATGTTGGCGACGATCTTATGCGACCCGAGGTCGATCACATGGGCCATGTTCGTGGTCTCGGAGGTGTTGACGACCAGCTTGCCGTCCGGGCTCACGCCCATGCCCTCGGGCTCGACGCCCACGGGCACCGTGTCGGTGACCGTATGGGCCGCGAGATCGATGATCGAGACGAGATTGTCGTTCTCGTTGGAGGCGAACAGGAACTTGCCGTCCGGGCTGATGTCGATGCGCTCGGGGTCGGGCGTGCCGACGACGGACGAGACGGCGAGGCTATCGAGATCGATGGCTTCGATCTCGTCGCTGTCGCTGGCGCAGATGTAGAGGGTCTTGTTGTCGCGCGACATGACGAGTCCGCGCGGCCGCTGCCCGACATCCACCGTCTTGGTCACCTCGAGGGACTGGCCGTCGATGACGCTGACGGTATTGCTCTTCTCGTTGGTGACGTAGATCGTCTCGGCCCGCGCCGCTACCGCGGACAGCCCGACGACGGCGAAGGACAGGAGGAATATGGGCCTGTGCTTCACGTCCTGACCCGGGGGCCTATTTCGTGCAGTCCGTCAGTTCCTTTTCGGAGATCGAAAAGGCGTACTTGCCGCCGGATTTCACCGCGACATCCTTCACGAGACAGTGGCGGCCGGTCTTGTCGGCCAGCTTCACGTCGTAACGGCCGGGCGCGATGTCCTTGAGGTCCAAACGCTCGTCGGCCTCGACGGATTTGTCGGAGTCGTTCAGGCACTGATTCGGACTCCATTGCGTCGTGCCGGCGGGCGCGAGGTAGAGCTCGGTGATCTCCGCCGCTGTCAGATTCCAGAAGCGCATCTTGTCGGCGGCCACTGCAGGGGCGGCCGCGATGGCAAGGGCGATCGCAAGGATGAGCGCGCGTTGCACGGTGCTGACTCCAGCCTTGTCCGAGCGCCCTTTATTGCACGCGACGAATTGGCGGCAACTGAGACAAGTTGACGCCGGAGGCCGCTAGCCGCCCGGCTGATAGCCGAACAGCCTGGGCAGCCACAGCACGACGTCCGGCACCGCCAGCATGATCAGCAGCGTGGCGACCAGCGCGGCGATGAAGGCCCAGATGTGGCGGTACATGGAGGTGAGGGGGATGCCGGTGATGCCCGTGACGACGAACAGCAGCTCGCTGTAGGGCGGCGTGATCATGCCGATCATCAGGTTGACGATGGTGGTGACGCCGAAATGCACGGTATCGATGCCGAGGGCGCGGATGGTCGGCATCGCGATCGGAACGATCACCAGCAGCATCAGCAGCGTGTCGAGGAAGCAGCCGAGCACCAGGAACAGCAGGTTGATGATCAGCAGGAACTCGAAGCGCGAGACCTGTAGCGAGCCGATCCAGGCGCCGATCTTGTCGCCGATCTGCTCGCTGGCGACGACGTAGTTGAACAGCAGCGCGCCGGCGACGACGAGCGCCACGACGGCGGTCGAGCGCGAGGCGCCGATGAAGATCTGCGTCAGCTCGCGCAGGCCGACGGCGCGGTAGAGGCCGCAGGCCAGCAGCAGGGCGTAGGCCGCGGCGACGGCGGCGGCCTCGGTCGGCGTCACCGCGCCCGAATAGATGCCGCCGAGCAGGATGACCGGCAGCAGCAGCGGCGGCAGCGACGCCTTCAGGATCGGCACGATCTCGCCGCGCTTCGGCGGCGGCGCCACCGGCAGATCGTCGCGGCGGGCGACGACCGCGATGGTGGTCATCAGCGACGCGCCCATCAAGATTCCCGGCAGCACGCCGCCGAGGAAGAGATACCCGACGGAGGTGTTGGCCACCATCGCGTACAGCACCATCGGGATCGAGGGCGGGATGATCGGACCGATGGTGGAGGCGGCGGCCGTGATGGCGCCTGCGAAGCCCGGCTTATAGCGGCCGTCCTTCAGCATCATCTCGATCATCAGCTTGCCCGGACCGGCGGCGTCGGCGATGGCGCTGCCGCTCATGCCGGAAAAGATCATGCTGGCGACGACCGTGACGTGGGCGAGGCCGCCGCGCACGCGGCCGACGCAGAGCGTCGCGAATTTCAGCAGCCGCTCGCTGATGGTGCCGGCGTTCATGATGTCGGCGGCGACGATGAAGAGCGGCACGGCCAGCAGCACGAAGCTCTTGAACAGGCCGTTCAGCGACTGGAAGGCAACCAGGCCCATGTCCTGCCCGTTGAGCAGGAGATAGAGGAAGGCCGAAGTGAGCATGGCGAAGCCGATGGGCATGCCGATCGCGCACCAGGCGAAGAAACAGACGAGCATCGCAAGCGCGGGAAGGCTCACGACCTAGAGCTCCTTCTTCCAGTCGCGGCCGAAGAGCCGGCGGAGCCGCAGGGCGCTCGCCACGATGGCGCCGACCACGAACAGGCCGAAGCAGGAATAGAGCAGGTCCATGCGGATATGCAGCATGAGGGAGTACTTCTTCGACATGAAGGCGATGTAGTCGATGGTTCCGGGCAGGCCGACCGTGAATATCACGAGGATGACGGCGCTCGTGATGGCGGCGAAGACGCGACGGAGCCGCGCGCTCACGCTCTTGTAGAGCATGTCGAAGGTGATGTGGTGGCGCTGGTCGACGATGACCGCGCTGGCGAAGAACACGATCCAGACATACGTGATCGAACAGACCTCGAGCGTCCAGGAGGCCGGATCGTCCAGCACGTATCGGGTGAAGACCTGGATCAGGAAGGCGCCGAGCATCGCCGCGAAGAGCGCCGCCGAGATGAGCTCGGCGATGCGATGCAGGCGGGCGATGAGGCTGGTCGGCTTTGGCTCCATGACTCAAGAAGACCGGCACGCTCCGGAGGTTTGCATTTCGATTGTCACCCCGGCGAAAGCCGGGGTCCACAAACTCGGTCTCTGGAATATGGACCCCGGCTTTCGCCGGGGTGACACGGGAAGGGCGGGTGGAGAGTTGTAGGGGCGACCGGACGGTCGCCCCTACGGAGGACACGCGGGCGGGCGCTCGTGCGTGCCCTCAGGCGCCGGCCTTGTTGATGCGCTCGAGCATCCCCTTCGGCCAACTGGCGGCGAACTTCGATTCGAGGAATTCCTTCTGCACCTTGTCGCGGAAGGCGGCGACGTCGGGCGCCGTCACCTTCACGCCCTTGCCTTCGAAGAAGACGGCGGCGTCCTTCTCCGTCGCGACCACGCCGTCGTCGTTCACCTTCTTGGCGGCGGCCTCGGCGGTTTCGACCGCCTTCTTCTCGTCGGCCGAGAGGCCGTCCCAGAACCCGCCGGCCAGGCTGAAGAACACGTTCGCGACCATGTGGCCGGTCAGCACGACCTGCTTGGAGACTTCGTAGAACTTGGCGGCCATGGCGTCGGGCAGCGGATTCTCGAGGCCGTCGATGGTGCCGGTCTGCATGGCCAGATAGACCTCCTCGAAGGCCAGCGGCGTCGGGTTGGCGCCGAGCGCCTTGCCGAGGAACTGCCAGGTCTCGGAGCCGGGCATGCGCAGCTTGAGGCCGGCCATGTCGGCCGGCGTCTTCACGTCGCGCGCCTGCCGCAGGATGACGTGGCGGGTGCCGAGATACTGGCTGCGTACGATGTGCAGCCCGACGTCCTTGGCGACGCGCGCCTTGTACTCCTCGCCGATGTCGCCGTCATAGACGGCGTCGAGATGGGCAGGATCGCGCATCAGATAGCCGGCGGTGAAGATCGAATATTCGGGAATCAGGTTGGTGATGTCCTGCGGCGAGGTGAGCGCGCATTCGAGGTTGCCGCGCTGCATGGCCTCGATCTCCGTGCCCTGCGCGAACAGCGTGCCGTTGAAATGCAGCTGCACGTCGAAGGCGCCGGGCGCGGCCTTGTCGATCTCGGCCTTGAAGGTCTTCAGCGCCTTCGACTGCCACTCCTCGTCGGAGCCGGGCGTCGAGATGCGGAAGGTCTTGGCGGCGGCGCGGGCGCCGCGCAGCACGAACGGCGCGGCGACGGCGGCGGTACCGGCCGCCAGGAACAGGCGGCGGGTCACTGTCATGAGCTTGTTGTCGATCATTTCTTTCCTCCCTGGTCTGGTTTTTCTGTCGGCGTTGCGCCGCGGCGCGAGCGCGGCGGCAGCGGCAGGACTTCGCCCTGCCGCTCATTCGCGCGCGCGAGCTCGGCGGCGAACTTTTCCACCTCCGGCGCGTTGTGGTCGTGCGCCAGCCGCTCGGCCCGCGCGGCATCGCCGGCGACGATCGCCTGCACGATCGGCTGATGCTGATCGAGCAGCTCGTGCTGGTCGAGGACCTCGGCGTTGGAGGTGGCGATGTAGTGGCGCACCTGCTGCTCGATCAGCTTGTACTGGCCGATCAGCCGGCGATGCCCGGTGATGGCGACGATGGTCTTGTGCAGTCCGAGGTCGGCGGCGGCGACGGCGCTGCGGCGCTCGGCGGCGACCGCCGCTTCCAGGCGCTCGTAGGCGTCCTGCACCGCCTTCATCGTTTCCGGCGACCGCCGCTCGGTCGCCAGCCGCGCTGCCAGCCCTTCGAGGCTGCCCCGCAAGCTGTAGAGCTCCCAGGCGTCGGCGGCCGAGAGTTCGGGGACCATCCATTTCGTGTAGGCGACCTGCGACACCAGCCCCTCGTGGGCCAGCTCGCTGAGGGCCGCGCGCACGGTGCCGCGGCTGACGCCGAGTTGATCGGCCAGGGTCGCCTCGACGAGGCGCAGGCCGGGGGCGAATCGGCCGCTCAGGATCTGCTCGCGCAGGACGTCGGCCGCCTGATTGTCGAGCCGGCGTTTGGGAAGCTTCAGATTGGCCGCGCTCGCGCTCACCCTGTCGTCTCACTCCCCGAAAAGTGGCAGAAATCCTGGCATGAGAGGCCGGCAATGGTCAAGGCCCGATTGTTGACAATCGACAATATGGCTGCCTTAGTGAGGGCCGCATCGCCACACCAGAAGGTTCGACAGGTGACCGCACTGCCCCGCAGCAACGCGCTGATCGCCGCCATCGCGACGCCCCTTGGGCCCGAGTTGCGGCCGGAGGGGCGGCTGCTCGCCGGGCGTTGCGCCAGGCTGATGACCGAAGGCTGCGACGGCGTCGCCCTCTTCGGGACGACGGGCGAAGGCGCCGCGCTGGCGGTGGCGGACCGCCAGGCCGGCCTGGAGGCCGTGCTCGCCGCCGGCAACGCGCCGGCGCGTGTGATCGTCTCCGCCGGGGCACTCGCACTGGCGGACGTTGTGGCGCTGGCTGCGCATGCGACTGCGCGCGGAGTGGCCGGGGTGCTGCTGATGCCGCCCTGTCTCTACCGGACCGGCATCGGCGAAGACGGCCTATTTCGATTCTATGATACGGTGATCGAGCGCGTGGCGCACGACGACTTGCGGCTCTTCCTCTACCACTTTCCCGACATTTCCGGCATTCCGCTCCCGCCGCGGGTGATTCACCGCCTCAGCGCGCGCCATCCCCGCACCATCGTCGGGTTGAAGGACAGCGGCGGCGATCTCGCCTTCACCGAGGAACTGTTGCGACAGTTTCCGCAGCTGCAGATCTTCACGGGCACGGAGACGCATATTCCCGCCGTGATCGCAGGCGGCGGCGCCGGCGCCCTCTGCGGCCTCGCCAACGTGATTCCGGGATTGCTGCGGGAGATGATCGACGGTGCGACGCCGGACGAGCGCCGGGGCTTCATCCCGGCGCTGCAGGCCGTCGACGACGTGTTGTCGCGCGGGCCGTTCATTCCCGCCCTCAAGGCTGTGATCGCTGATCAGACCGGCGAACCGGCCTGGCGCCGGGTGGCGCCGCCGATGGCGGAACCGGCGCCCGCGGACGAGGAACGGCTGCTGGCCGATTTCCGTGCGCTCGCAGCGAGGTCGCCGTCCACAAGCAAGCGCCTGGCCGCCGAAGCCTGAGCGGCGCCCGCTCTGCCAGGCCGCTGCGAGCCTGCGACCCCGTGCGGCATTGCCTTGCCGCGAACGGCCGCAGGATACTTGTCCCAGCTTCGGCGATCGGCAGTCACAGCGCAGAGGGGGTGCGCCATGCCCGGCCAGATCAGCATCACTTTCCGCAACTTCTGGGGCCTGGATCCGGCCAGGTTTCAGCGCACCCAGTCGCCCGGCCGCTCCGGCGGGTCCTTCCAGGACAGCGTCCTGCGCGGTGCGATCGGGGCGCTTGCCGGTACGGCCAAGCGGGGGCCGCTGTTGCGCAGCGCGCTTGGCATGATCACGCCGCCCTTCGGCAGCATTTCCCTGAGCGGAATGATTCCGGGTGTCACGATCCGCTCGCCGCGGCCGGACTTCACGCTGACGGCCGGGATCACCGCCGCGGGCGGCGCCGGCGTCAACTTCGGCGGCGGTGCCGGCATGTATTTCTGGAACAAGAGCCCCAGCGGCGAGGTCGGCCTCTACGGCGGCCTCTCCGTGGGGATGATCACCAACATCGGCGCCTCCATCGGAGATCAGCTGTGCTTTCTCTTCGGCCCGGCCGGCACAGTGCTGGCGGGCGACAGCATCACCGTGGCGGTCGATGTGGATATCGTGATGGCCAGCGTGAGCGGCATGCTGATCCTGAGCGCGCCCCCAGTCTCGCTCGGCTGGCCGCCCACCCTCACGGGTCCGTGGCGGCCGGAGGTGATCGGCATCGGCATTGCGCTCTCGGTCGGCATCAGCGTGCTGCCGGTCGACATCTCCGTCATGCCGGGGCGCACCTGGATCAAGCCGATCACGCCCTGAGCGTCATCGAAACGTCCCTCCCCTCGAGGGCAGGGCTATCGCATTTGGCGTCTTGCTGCAGCGTGCCAGCATTTTAGGCACGCGGAGCCGCGGAAATTCGAGATTCTCGTAGGGCGACCGGCAGGTCGCCCGCCTTCCCGCCGCACTGCGATTCGTCGTAGCAATCCGGTTCGTTTGCGACACGGGCGACCTGCTGGTCGCCCCTACAACAATCTCCGCGACTCCGCGGCTCCGCGTGCAGCGCTTTCATGCCGTCCAGCACTGCCGCCATATGCGATTGCCCTCCCCCTTGAGGGGGAAGGTAGGGTGGGGCGTCGCGGTGATCTCACTCGCACGCTCATCGGGCGCGCCGGTCTTCACGCAGCATGGCCGCGCCCTTTTCCGCGATCATGAGGGTGGGCGCGTTGGTGTTGCCGGAGGTGATGGTCGGCATGATCGAGGCGTCGATCACGCGCAGGCGCTCGACGCCGCGTACGCGCAGGCGCTCGTCGACGACGGCATGGTCGTCCCGCCCCATTCGGGCGGTGCCGATCGGATGGAAGATCGTGGTGCCGATCTGACCGGCGGCGCGCGCGAGGTCTTCGTCGCCGTCACGGGCGGCGCCTGGGCGGAACTCCTCGGGCGCGTAGGGCGCCATCGGACTCGCCGCCATGATACGGCGCGTGAGGCGGATGGCTTCGGCGGCGACGCGTCGGTCGCGTGCGGCCGACAGATAGTTCGGACGGATCGACGGCGACGCGCCGAACTGCGGCGAGGCCGCGTGCACGCTGCCGCGGCTCTCCGGCCGCAGGTTGCAGACGCTGAGAGTGACGGCGGGAAAGGGGTGCAGCGGCTCGCCGAAGCGGTCGAGCGAGAGCGGCTGCACGTGGTATTGGAGGTCGGGCGTCTCCAGGCTCGGGTCGGACTTGGCGAAGGCGCCGAGCTGGCTCGGCGCCATCGACATCGGGCCGCGGCGCCGCAGCAGATATTCGAGGGCGATGCCGGCCTTGCCGCGCAGGGTGGCGGCGACCTGGTTCAGGGTGAGCGCGTTCTGCACCTTGTAGATGAGGCGGAGCTGCAGATGGTCCTGCAGGTTCTCGCCGACGCCTGGCGACTCCCGGGCGAGCGGGATGCCGAGCGCATGCAGCCGTTCGCCGGCGCCGATGCCCGAGAGCTCCAGCAGATGGGGCGAGCCGATGGCGCCGGCGGCGAGGATGACCTCGGCGCGCGCGGTGGCGGTGACGTCGCGGCCGGCGACGCTGAGCGCCACGCCCGTGGCGCGGCCGCCCTCGAGCATCACGCGCTTGGCCTGCGCGCGTACGACCACGCGCAGGTTCGGCCGCCCGCGTACCGGGCGCAGGAAGGCCTTGGCGGCGCTGACGCGTACCCCGCGCCGCTGGTTCACCTGGAAATAGCCGATGCCGAGATTGTCGCCGCGGTTGAAGTCGCGCACGGCGGGGATGCCGACGGCGACGGCGGCGTCGCGCACGGCGTCGAGGATCGGCCAGTGCAGGCGCTGTTCCTCGATGCGCCACTCGCCGCCGGCGCCGTGGAGATCGTCGGCGCCGTGCACGAAATCCTCGTGCCGCTTGAAGTAGGGCAGCACGTCGTCCCAGCCCCAGCCGGCATTGCCGAGCTGGCGCCACTGATCGTAGTCGCGCGCCTGGCCCCGCATGTAGATCATGCCGTTGATCGAGGAGCAGCCGCCCAGCACCTTGCCGCGCGCATAGGCAATGGCGCGCCCGCCCAGGCCCGGCTCGACCTCGGTCTTGAAGCACCAGTCGGTGCGCGGGTTGTTCATGCAATAGAGGTAGCCGACGGGAATGTGGATCCAGAGGTAGTCGTCGCGCCCGCCGGCCTCGAGCAGCAGCACGGTGACAGCGGGATCGGCCGACAGCCGATTCGCCAGCAGGCACCCGGCGGTGCCGCCGCCGACGATGACGTAGTCGTAGGTGCCGAGGGAGGTTTCGGTTGCGGCTTTCATTCTGCCGGTGGATATATCAGGGCCAGAGTAGGACTTACCCCCGCAGCATCACGCGGCGGTAGCTGAGCGCCTCCGCGATGTGCGGGCGGCGGACGGAGTAGGCGGCGTCGAGGTCGGCCAGAGTGCGGGCGACGCGCAGCACGCGGTGGTAGCCGCGGGCCGAGAGGCGGAACTTCTCGGCGGCGTCGGTCAGGAGCTTGCGGCCCTCGGCGTCGGGGGCGGCGACTTTCTCCAGGAGCTCGCCGTCGGCGTCGGCGTTGGTGCGGATCGGGCGGCCGTCGGCCTGGGCGTTGATGATCTCGAAGCGCGAGGCCTGCTGCGCCCGCGCCGCCGCCACGCGCGCGGCGACCTCGCGCGAGCCCTCGGCCGGCGGCGGCAGCGACAGGTCGGCGGGCGAGACCGCGGGCACGTCGACATGGAGGTCAATGCGGTCGAAGAGCGGGCCGGAGATGCGCGACTGATAGTCTTCGGCGCATTTCGGCTGGCGCGAGCAGCCCATGGCGCGGTCGCCGAGATAGCCGCATTTGCAGGGATTCATCGCGGCCACCAGCTGGAAGCGCGCGGGATAGGTGACGTGGGCGTTGGCGCGCGCCACGGAGACGCGGCCGGTCTCGATCGGCTGGCGCAGCGACTCGAGCGTGGCGCGCTGGAACTCCGGCAGCTCGTCGAGGAACAGCACGCCGAGATGAGCGAGCGACACCTCCCCGGGCTTGGCGCGCAGGCCGCCGCCGACGAGGGCCGGCAGCGAGGCCGAATGGTGCGGGTCGCGGAACGGGCGACGGCGCATCAGCTTGCCGTCGGTGAGCTGTCCCGCGACCGAATGCACCATGCTCACCTCCAGCGCCTCGGCCGGATCGAGCGGCGGCAGCAGCCCCGGCAGGCGCTGCGCCAGCATCGACTTGCCGGCGCCCGGCGGGCCCAGCATCAGCAGGTTGTGGCCGCCGGCGGCCGCCACCTCGAGCGCGCGCTTGGCGGTCTCCTGGCCCTTGATGTCGCGCAGGTCGAGATGGCTGGCCGTATCCTCTGCAATCCTGGGTTGCGGCTGTGCCAGGATCTGCGTGCCCTTGAAGTGGTTGATCAGGGCCAAAAGATTCGGCGGCGCCACCACCTCGAGGCCGCCGGCCCAGGCCGCCTCGCCGCCCTGGGCGGCCGGGCAGATCAGGCCGCGCTCGCGCGCGGCGGCGTGGATCGCGGCCGGCAGCACGCCGGCCACCGGCGCGATCGTGCCGTCGAGGCCGAGCTCGCCGAGCGCGCTGAAGCGCGCCAGCTCGTCCGGCGGCAGCACGCCCATGCCGCCCAGCACGGCCAGCGCGATCGGCAGGTCGAAATGGCTGCCTTCCTTCAGCACGTCGGCTGGCGCCAGGTTGACCACCACGCGCTTCGGCGGCAGCCCCAGGCCGATGGCGCCGAGCGCGCCGCGCACGCGCTCGCGGCTCTCGCCCACGGCCTTGTCGGGCAGGCCGACGATGACGATGCCGACCGCGCTCGAGGAGACGATCTGCACCTGCACGTCGACCTCCAGCGCCTCGATGCCCTGAAAGGCCACCGTCTTCACCCGGGCGACCATGCTTCCCCTTGTTGCCGCTGGCACAACCGGAGCGATTGTAGGCGGCGTGCCGCCGTCATGCCATGGCGATGTCGGCGTTCGTTTGACAGCGCCGCGCGAGGGGGAAAATACTGGTGCGTTCCGAAGGCGAAGAACCGCCGGCTCCAAGAACCGGCGGCCTCACACGAAGCAACCGAACGGGAGGATGCCATGATCGATGTTGCGCGTCTGCGCGAGGGATTGCGTGCGGGCCGGATCGGCCGGCGTGAGTGCCTGCGTCTGCTGGCCGCCGCCGGCGTGGCCGTCGCGGCCAGCGGCGGGCGCTGGTCGGCGCGGGCGGCGGAAACGCCGACCGTCTTTACCTGGGCCGGCTACGACAATCCGGCCTTCTATCCGACCTATGTGAAGAAATACGGCGGGCCGCCGAACTTCGCGATGTATGCCGACGAGGAGGAAGGCCTGCAGAAGATACTCGCGGGCTTCTCGCCGGATGTCGTGCTGCCCTGCGCCTACAAGGCGGCGCGCTGGTACGAGGCCGGCGTGCTCGGCGAAATCGATACCTCCAGAATCCGCGCCTACGGCGATATCTTCGAGAGCCTGCGCGACATGCCCGCCGGTGTGCAGGACGGCAAGCGCGTCTGGCTGCCCGCCGACTGGGGCCAGACCTCGATCGTCTACCGCACGGACCTGGCGCCGGAATATGTGGGCAACGAAAGCTGGTCGATCCTGTGGGACCCGAAATACAAGGGCCGGGTCGCCATGTTCGACAGCCTGACCGACGGCGTCGTGGTGGCCGGCATCATGGCCGGACTGTCCGACCCCTTCGACTACACCTCCGACGAAGCGCTGGCCAAGACCCGCGCCAAGCTCGAGGAGCTGATGCCGCAGCTGCGCTACTTCGTGCCGGACTCGACCAGCCTGGAGCAGGGGCTGGCGAGCGGCGAGATCGTCGCCACGACGGCCTGGAACGAATCGATCGGGCGGCTGCGCAAGCAGGGACTGCAGGTCAAGTTCATGGAGCCCAAGGAGGGCGCCATGACCTGGGTGTGCGGCGTCGGCATCGTCAAGAGCACGAAGCTGCCGGACCAGGCGCACGAGCTGGTCGACGCCCTGCTCGATCCGGACGCGCGCATCTACGAGATGCGCAACATGGGCTACGGCTCGGCGACCAAGACGCCCTATACGATCCTGAGCAAGGAGGAGCTGGCCGATCTCGGCCTCTCGCCGAATCCCGACGCGGTGCTCGCCAAGGGCATCCTGCAGAGTCCGATCAAGGGCGAGGAGCGGCTGCAACGCATGTTCGAGGAGGTGAAGGCGTCGCGTTCATGACGGCGTCGCCGGTCATCTCCGCCGCTGCAGCGCAGGCGGGCCGCGAGGAACTCCAGCGCTTTCTGTCTGCGCATCCGCGCACCGAGTTCCTCGACCCGCTAGTGGCCGATCTCTGCGGCGGCTTCCGCACCAAGCGGATGCCGGTGGAGCAGGCGGACAAGCTGTTCCGCCACGGGGTGGAGATGCCCTATGCGCTCCACCTCATCGACGTCACCGGCGACTGCTGCGATCCCCTGGGCATCGGCATCGGCAACGGCGCACCCGACGGCACGGCGGTGCCGATCGCGGGCACGCTGGCGCCGGTGCCGTGGGCCGAGCGGCCGAGCGCCCAGCTGCTGCTGACCTTCTTCGAGAGCGACGGCCGGCGCTCGCGCGCCGATCCGCGCTGGGTGCTCGATGCCGTGCTGCAGCGCTATCGCGCCGCCAAGCTGCGCCCGGTGGCGGCGGTCGAGTACGAGTTCTACCTGATCGATCGCGCCCGCGACGAGCAGGGCCGGCCGCAGCCGCCGCTGCGACCGGGCGGCGGCGGGCGCGAGAGCGGCAACCAGCCCTACCTCGTCGACGACCTCGATGCCTACGGCGCCATCCTCGGCGAGATCCGCGACAGCTGCCGCGCCCAGGGCATTGCGGTGACCACGGCCATCTCGGAATTCGCGCCCGGCCAGTTCGAGATCAACCTGCAGCACAAGGAGGATATTCTTAGAGTTGCGGACGAGGCGGCGCTGTTCCGCCGCGTCGTCAAGGCGGTGGCGCGGCGCCACGGCGGCGAGGCGACCTTCATGCCCAAGCCCTACCCGAATCAGACCGGCAGCGGGCTCCACGTCCATTTCAGCCTGCTGGACGAGGGCGGGCGCAATCTCTTCGACGACGGCTCCGCCGCCGGCAGCGCCGCCTTGCGCGCGGCCATCGGCGGCCTCGCCGCCACCCTGCGCGAGGCGATGCTGATCTTTGCGCCGAGCTTCACCAGCTTCCGGCGCTTCGGCGCCAACATGTTCGTGCCGGTGAATGCGACCTGGGGTCTCAACAACCGTTCGGTCGCCTTCCGCGTCCCGAGCGGGCCCGGCGAGAGCCGTCGCATCGAGCATCGCGTCGCGGGCGCCGATGCCAATCCCTATCTCGTGCTGGCTGCGGTGCTCGCGGGCGCGCTATACGGCATCGAGCGACGCCTCGACCCCGGCCCGCCGTCGGACGGCAATGTCTGCACGTCCATCGACCCGACCCTGCCGCTCACCGTGCCGGCCGCGCTGCAGGCTATGCGATCTGCAACACTGTTGCCGGACTGGCTCGGCGCCGAGTATCTCGCGCTCTATGCCGCGGTGAAGGAAGGCGAGTACGCGAAGTTCATGGGCGAGACCTTCGCCCGCGAATACGCCTGGTATCTCTGAGCGGAAGCGGCGTCAGCGCGCCGGCGACTCAGCCGAGGCCGCCGGATGGAGCTTCGCCCGCGCGCCGCCGGTGACGCGCGCATGCAGGTCGATGATCGCCCGGCTGCCGGTGCGCTCGAACAGGAAGGGGAAGACGCCGTGCAGCAGGCAGGCCATGCCGGCCAGGATCAGGCGGCTGCCGACGCCGCTCGCGAACGCCAGGTGCTCGCCATAGGTCTCGCCGACCGAGGCGGGATGGCGGGTGAAAGCGTCAATCGACATGGGCATGGGCTCCGGCAGCGATCTCTGAACGCGCACCATGATACCGGCGGCGCGCGGCAGATGTTTGCTTTCTTGGCCCCGAATCTCGTAGAATGTAGATGTGACAGCTATGAAACTGCCTATTCATAGAATGAAATGCTACTAGACGAGTTTGATAGGAAAATCTTGACCATCCTCCAGGAGGATGCGGCGCGCCCCGTCGCCGAGATCGCCAAGCAGGTGGGATTGTCGGCCACCCCCTGCTGGCGGCGGATTCGCCTGCTGGAGGAGGCGGGGGTGATCCGCGGCCGGGTGGCGCTGCTCGATCGCGGCAAGCTCAATGTCGGCGTCACCGTGTTCGTGGCGGTGCGCACCAACCAGCACAACCAGGATTGGTTGGAGCGCTTCGCGCGCGCGGTCGAGGGGATCCCCGAGGTCGTCGAGTTCTATCGCATGGCCGGCGACGTCGACTATCTGCTGCGCGTGGTGGTGCCGGACATCGCCGCCTATGACGGCGTCTACAAGCGCCTGATCCAGAGGATCGATCTCAACGACGTGAGCTCCACCTTCGCGATGGAGGAGATGAAGTACACGACGGCGATTCCGCTGAGCTATGCGGCCCGGCCATCGGGAGACTGATGGCGGCGGGGCCGGCCATGCACGGCGATCGCGGCTGCGCTAATCTATGGCCTGACCATCCCCGAGGCCGGTAATGGCGTACTACGTCAGAGTGCTTGCCGAGAGCGATGCGGTCGTGCCTGCAGGGAAGCTTCGCGCGCGCCTCCGACGCGAAAGCATCGATGCGGTCTTGGAGGTCGCGGACGGTTCGGATGACGAGTGGGTGGTGCTGGAGCTCCGACATGGCGACGGCGACCACATTGCCGTGATCGAAAGGAATCCGGTGCGCCCCGGCGAACTTGGCGCCGACGAAATCGCCGAATTCATCGAAGAGGTTGCGGATCTTCAGCCGACGTCTGCGGCGCGCTGGCTTGCGCAGTATCTCACGACCGTAAAGGCGATCTACGCGTTTCAAATCCTCTCGGGCGTCGACGACGGCGATGGCTGGAAGGCGGTACAGGCCATGAAGGGCGAACTGTGGGGTCGCCTGGGAGGGGTTTTTCAGGCCGATCGCGAGGGATTTTCGAACACCGACGGCTATCACATCCTATGGCAATTCCCCGACGACGTCCGGGGTTCGTGGAACATGGCCGTGCTCGAACCGGATGGAGCCTGGACGCCCTTCGAGATGGATCTCGGCAATCCGCTGCATCGCGCCGCCTTCAGGGCCGGGCAAGTCCCGGAGACCGCCAGACGATTGGTGCCGAAGTAGCGTCGCGACCTACGCGCGCCCGCCTTCGAATCCCGTCAGCACATTGACGGCGTTGATGCCGATCTCCTCCACCGCGTAGCCGCCTTCCATGATGAACAGGGTCGGGCGCTTCAGGGCGGCGATCATCTCGCCGATGCGCAGATAGTCCTCGCTTTTCAGCTTGAAGCGCGAGATCGGGTCGCGCTCGAACGTGTCGACGCCGAGGGAGACGATGAGAGCGTCGGGCCCGAAGGCGGCGATCCTGGCGATCGCGTCGACGAGCGCGGGACGGTAGGTGTCCCAGGCCGTGCCGGGACGCAGGGGGTAGTTGTGGTTGAAGCCTTCCCCGGGCCCCTCGCCGCG
>DATIXH010000296.1:0-8931 GCA_035518775.1 Candidatus Acidiferrum sp. | reverse complement strand
TTGAGCGGCACATACAGGCCGCCGGCGCCCTCGACGACCAGGGGATGCGCGGTCCGCGGCAGCACGATTGCATCCATGGCGATTCTGATACCCTCGAGTTCCGCCGCCGCATGCGGCGACAACGGCGCCTGCAACGCATAGACCGGCGCGACGACGCGCTCCGCCGGCAGCCCAGCCAAGGCGCTGACGGTCACGGTATCGTCGTCGCCCGTCGCTAAGCCGGTCTGCACCGGCTTCCAATAGCCAGCGCGCCAGGCCCGCGCAAGGCAGGCCGCGGCGACCGTCTTGCCGACGCCGGTATCTGTGCCCGTGACGAACACGCCCGTCATGAGGACTGCCCGCCGGACGCGTTGTAGGTGTTGTGGCAGAAGTCGCGGAAGGCCTGCGCGCAGGGATTGACCTTCGAATCGCGCTTCCAGGCGAGACCGACGTCCATGGAGGGCACGCTGTCCTGGATCGTGCGCGCCTCGATGCGGTCGCCCTCCAGCGACCACGGCCGGAACACCATGTCGGAGAGGATAGCGACGCCGGCGCCGGTCGCCACCATGCTGCGCACCGCCTCGACCGAGGACGTGCGGAAGACGATGTTCGGGCGGTGGGAGGTGCGGTCCCAGTAGCGCATCGCCGTCGTCTCGGCCTCGTCGATCGTGAGCATGATGTAGGGCTCGGGCGCGATGGAGGCGAGCGTCACGCGCCGCGCATGCAGCAGCCGATGGTTGGGCGCCAGCCACAGGCGGCGCCGCGAGCGGATCAGCTCCTCGGTCTCGATCTCGTCGGCGTTGTTCAGGTTGGAGCTCAGGATCACCGCCAAGTCGATCCGGCCGCGCACCAGCTTGCGCTCGATGTCGTCACGGTCCATCTCGAACAGGTTGACCCGCACGTTCGGAAAGATGCGGCAAAAGCGCGCAAGCGGCGTGGGCAGGAAGTAGCCGGCGACCGTGTAGGTCATGGCGAGCGAGAAGCTGCCGGAGACGCCGCTGCGCGCCTGGCGCGGCGCCTGGGCGGCGTCGGACACGGCGGCGGCCACGGCGCGCGCATGGCGCAGAAACTGGTTGCCTTCGAACGTCAGCTCGATGCCCTTGGCGTGCCGGCGCAAAAGCTCGACGCCGGTCTCGTGCTCCAGCGCCTTGATCGCCTCGGTCACGGCCGACTGCGAGACGCCAAGCTGCGACGCCGCGAGCGACAGCTTGCCGGCCTCGGCCGTGGCGATGAAGTAGTTGATCTGGCGCAGCGAGAGAGCCATCGCTTTTTCCGATAATGCTGGATGCCGATTTCTGAATTTACAATGAGCGAAACTTGCGCAAAAGTCCATCGGCCGGCAACGGTGAGCGGCGCGAGCGCCGACGGCTGCCGGCCGCAAAACGACGAATAACAGCGGCGCGCCGCCGATCCAGCCGGCCGCCGACAGACGGGGAGATGAGGCATGACACAATCGATGAAGACGATCGGCGTGGCTGCGCTCGGCGCGCTGGCGCTGGCGGCCGCGACGGCTGCGGCCGACGAGATGAAGCCCTGGTATCCGTTCAAGGTCCAGGTGTGGGATCCGCCCTTCAACATGGCGAGCCCGCGCAAGGACATGGACTATGTGCCGCTCGAGAAGGCCGACAAGAAGTGGGACATCTGCGTCTCCTTCCCCCACATGAAGGATGCCTACTGGATGGCGGTCGACTATGGCGTGGTCGCGGAATCGCAGCGGCTCGGGGTCAAGATGCAGCTTGTCGAAGCCGGCGGTTACACCAACCTCAGCAAGCAGATCTCGCAGATCGAAGACTGCGTGACCGCGGGTTCGCAGGGCGTGGTGATCGGAGCCATCTCCTACGACGGCCTGAACAACGTCGTGTCCGAGCTGAAGGGCAAGAACATCCCGGTGATCGACGTCATCAACGGCATGTCGTCGCCGGATATCTCCGCCAAGTCGCTGGTGTCGTTCGGCGAGATGGGCGCCAAGGCCGGCGAGTATCTGGCCAAGCTGCATCCGGCCGGCAGCGGCAAGGTGAAGGTCGCCTGGTTCCCGGGCCCGCCGGGCGCGGGCTGGGTCGAGGCCGGCAATACCGGCTTCGTCGATGCCGTGAAGGGCAGCGACATCGAGATCGTCGACACCAAGTACGGCGACACCGGCAAGGAAGTGCAGCTGAAGCTGGTGGAGGACGTGCTCGAGGCCAACCCCGACATCTCCTACGTCGTCGGCACGTCGCCGACGGCGGAGGCGGCGGTCGGCCTGCTGAAGGACCGCGGCCTCACCGACAAGATCAAGGTGCTGGCCTATTACTTCACGCCGCCGGTCTATCAGGGCATCAAGGACGGCTCGATCCTGGCGGCGCCGACTGACTCGGCGGTGATCCAGGGCCGCATCGCCATCGACCAGGTCGTCCGCATCCTGGAAGGCAAGGACTATGTGAAGCATGTCGGCCCGGCCCTCTATGTGATCGACAGCAAGAACGTCAACGACTTCGACAAGGGCTCGTCGCTGGCGCCCGACGACTTCAAGCCGACCTTCAGCGTGGAGTGATCGCGCCACGAAACAGCTGCTGTGGTTGACATTGCAAAGGGTACGGCCGGAGTTGCCGTCGCGGCGGAAACTCCGGTCCTGCTCCGGCTCGAGAAGATATCGAAGCATTTCCCGGGCGTCGTCGCGCTCGACGGGGTCGATTTCGAGCTCCGCCCGGGGGAGGTGCATGTGCTGTTCGGCGAGAACGGCGCCGGCAAGTCGACGCTGATCTCGCTCGTCGCCGGCGTCTATCGCCCCACCGCCGGCCGCATCGAGTTCCGCGGCGAGACGATCGACGTGGCCTCCGTGCATCAGGCGCGCCAGCGCGGCATCAGCGCAGTATTCCAGGAGTTCTCGCTGGTGCCGCAGCTGACGGTCGAAGAGAACCTGTTCCTCGGCGCCGAGCTGACCGACAGCCGCCTGCTCAACAAGCGCGCCATGCATGCCAGGGCGCGCGAGATCCTCGACCGCCTGGGCTTTCCGCTGAAGCCGGGGATGCGCGTCGCCTATCTGTCGCGCGCCGAGCAGCAGATGGTGGAGATCGCCAAGGCCTTCCGCTCCGAGCTATCGGTGCTGATCCTGGACGAGCCGACGGCGTCGCTGACCGAGCGCGAGACGCAGCGGCTCTTCACCCTGATCGAGCAGGCGAAACGTCAGGGCGTCGGCATCATCTACATCACGCACCGGATGAACGAGATCAAGCGCATCGGCGACCGCATCACCGTGCTGCGCGACGGGCGACTCGTCGCGACGCTCAATGTTGCCGAGGCGTCCGAGTCCCGACTGGTCGAGCTGATGACCGGTCGCGTCATCGCGCAAATCTTCCCCAAGGTGGCCTATCGGCCGGGCGCCACGCTGCTGGAGGTGAAGGACCTCACGACCGTCGGCGGCGCGGTATCGAAGGTCTCGCTCCACGTGAAGAGCGGCGAGATCGTCGGCCTCGCCGGGCTGGTCGGATCCGGAAAGTCGGAAGTAGCGCGCGCCTGCTTCGGCATCGAGCCGATCGCCGCCGGCACGGTCGCCTTCGCCGGCGAGGACGTCACGGGCACGAAGGCGCGGCAGATGCTCGACCGCGGCTTCTTCTATCTGCCGCCGGACCGCCGCGACGAGGGGCTGGTGATGATGCGCGGCGCGCGCGAGAACATCGCGCTGCCGTCGCTCGATCTGCCGCCGTTCTCGACCGGGCTCTTCCTCAACCGCGCCGGTGAGAAGGCGCAGGCGCTCGATCTGGCCCGGCGGCTCAACCTGCAACCGCTCAATATCGAGCGCGCGGTCGACCATTTCTCCGGCGGCAATCAGCAGAAGGTGCTGCTGGCAAAGGCACTGTCGCGCGCGGTCAAACTGTTCGTGTTCGACGAGCCGACCGTCGGCGTCGACGTCGGCACGCGTGTCGCCATCTACAAGTTCATCGCCGAGTTGTGCGAGGCCGGCGCCGGCATCCTGCTGATCTCGTCGGACCTGCCGGAGATCCTGCATCTGACGAACCGCGCCTATGTGATGTACCGTGGCGTCCTGCGGGCCGAGCTCGTGGGCAGCGAGATAACCGAGGACCGCGTGCTCGGCCACTTCTTCGAGAGGGAAGCGGCATGAGCCTGCGCACGGCGCCACAGACGGCATCCGGCCCGAGGCCGCTCCTGCTCCGCGTGCAGCATCTCTTCGTCCGGCTCGGTGTTCTACCCTTCCTGCTGATCATCGCCATCATCGTCTTTTCCCTGGCCTCGGAGCGTTTCTACCTCTGGGACAACATCAAGAACGTCCTGCGCCAGTCGAGCTACCTCACGATGGTGGCGATGGGTCAGATGCTGGCGCTCCTCACGGGCGGATTCGATCTCTCCGTTGGCACCATCACCGCCGTCACCTCCGTGTTCGGTGCCAGCGCGATGGTCGCGATGTATGCGGCTTATCCCGACGCCATCGTCCTATCGATCGCCGTCGGCATGCTGGCCGGCGTAGGCGCGGGGCTGACGATCGGCATAGTCAACGGCTTCGGGGTCGCCGTCTTCAACGTCTCGCCCTTCATGATGACGCTGGGCATGCAGTCCGTCGGGTTCGGCATCTGCCTGTTTCAGACGGGCGGCGTGCCGGTCTACGGGATGCCGAAGGAATTCGGCAAGATCCTCGGCTTCGGGCAGCTGTTCGGAGAGATCCCGGCGCCGGTGATTGTCACGGCGACCCTCATCGTCGTCATGTATGTGCTGCTCAACTGGACCCGGCTCGGGCGCTATCTCTACGCCGTCGGCGGCAATCTCAAGGCATCGACGCTGTCGGGCATCAATACGCGGCTCACGCTGTTCCTGGCCTATGTGCTCTGCGGCCTCATGACGGCGGTCTCCGGCATCATGAACACGGCGCGCCTGGATTCCGGCGAGGCCAACATCGGCGCCTCGCTGGTACTGGAATCGATCGCGGCCTGCGTGATCGGCGGCGTGAGCCTGCGCGGCGGCACCGGCAAGCTCGGCAACGTCGTGCTCGGCGCGCTGTTCATCGGCATCGTCCAGAACGGGATGAATCTGGCGCGCATCGATTCTTATCTGCAGATCGTCGTCGTCGGCATCCTGCTGATCGTCGCGGTGGTGGCGGACCAATTCCGCCAGAAACTGGTGGCGAAACTGCGCGACTGAGGGACAACGAGCGAAATCCGAGGAGGAGCAACCATGGCACTGGCGATCAACTGCGACATGGGCGAAGGGTTCGGCCTGTACCGGTGCGGCGACGACGCCGGAATCATGCCGTACATCACGCTGGCCAACGTGGCCTGCGGCTTTCATGCCTCCGATCCGACGGTGATGCACAAGACCGTGCGCCTCGCCAAGCAGCATAGCGTCAAGGTCGGGGCCCATCCGTCGCTTCCGGACCTGCAGGGCTTCGGCCGACGCGAGATGCGCATGGACCCGAAGGAGCTGACGGACTGCCTCATCTATCAGGTTGCCGCGCTCAAGGGCTTCCTCGACGCCGAGGGCATGGCGCTCAACCACATCAAGCCCCACGGCGCGCTCTACGGCATGGCGGCGCGCTCGGAGGACATCGCGAACGCCATCTGCGACGCCGCCGACGTGTTCAAGGTGCCGCTGCTGGGCATGGCCCGCACCAAGCATGAGGAGATCTACACGAAACGCGGCTTCAAGTTCGTCCCGGAGTTCTACGTCGACCTCGACTACGACAAGGACGGCAAGCTCATCATCACACGCGAACATGTTGGCTGGGATCCCGATGTCGCGGCCAAGCGCACGCTCCGCGCGATCACGGAGAAGAAGGTCAAGACCGTCGATGGCAACGACATCCCGATGACCGCGGATTGCATCTGCGTGCATTCGGATACGCCGGGGGCGGTGGCCGTGGCCAAGGCCGTGAAAGAGGCGATCAAGCCGTATCTTAACTAGCCGTCCGGCAACGGGAGGGGCAGGCACCCGATGCAGAAGGTGCTGGTCGCCAATCGCGGCGAGATCGCCTGCCGCGTCATGCGCAGCTGTCGGGCGCTCGGCCTGAGGGCGGTCGCCGTCTACTCCGAGGCCGATGCCAAGGCGCTGCACGTCGCCGAGGCGGATGAGGCCCAGCCCATCGGGCCGGCGCCGGCCAAGCAGAGCTATCTGGTTGTCGACAACATCCTGGCTGCGGCCAAGGCATCAGGAGCCGATGCCGTGCATCCCGGTTACGGCTTCCTTGCGGAGAACAGCGATTTCGCAAAGGCGGTGGCCGCGGCGGGGATGACCTGGATCGGTCCGACGCCGGACTCGATCGATGACATGGGCGACAAGGAACGCGCCCGCCTGCTGGCGCGCGCCGCCGGCGTGCCGATCCTGCCAGGCAGCGCGCGCTTCGCGCCCGGCGATCTGGCGGGTCTCGACGAGGCGGCGCGGGGCGTGGGCTTCCCGCTGCTGGTGAAAGCGTCGGCGGGCGGCGGCGGCATCGGCATGCGGCGCGCCGACAAGCCGGAGGATCTGGCGAAGACCGTCGAGGCAACTCAGGCGCTGGCCGAGAAGTCGTTCGGCGACGGCACGATCTATCTGGAGCGTCTCGTCACGAAGGCGCGCCATATCGAGATCCAGGTGTTCGGCTTCGGCGACGGGCGCGCCGTTCACATGTACGAGCGCGAATGCTCGGTGCAGCGGCGCTTCCAGAAGATCATCGAGGAGACGCCGTCGCCCGGCATCGCCGGCGAGACGCGGGCGGCCATGGCAGGTGCAGCCGTCGCACTGGTGCAGCAGGAGCGCTATCGCGGGGCCGGCACGATCGAGTTCGTCGTCGATGCCGAGAGCGGCGCCTACTACTTCCTCGAGATGAATACGCGCATCCAGGTCGAGCATCCCGTGACGGAGATGACGACCGGCCTCGACCTGGTGGCGCTGCAGATCCGGCTGGCGCGCGGCGACGATCTCTCGGCGCTGACGCAGGAGTCGGTCCGCCCGCGAGGCCACAGCATCGAGTGCCGGCTCTATGCCGAAAACCCCGCGATGAATTTCCTGCCTTCGCCCGGACTGCTGAAGCGGTTCCAGTTGCCCAGCGGCGTCGAGGGCCTCAGGATCGATACTGGTGTGCGCGAGGGGGATCAGATCACGTTCCACTACGATCCGATGATCGCCAAGATCGTGAGCCACGGCGGCGACCGCGACGAAGCGATCGCGCGTATGCTGGCGGCGTTGAGCGGCGTGCAGGTCGAGGGCGTGAAGACGAACGCGGCGTTCCTGGCGCGTGTCGTCGACCATCCGGCGTTTCGCGCCGGAAATACGCATACGGGATTCGTGACGGAGCATGGAGCGGCTCTGGCGAAGGCCTAGTCACGGGAAGAGGCGAGAGAGGCGAACCATGATCTACGAGAAACCGAAATACCTGCCGGGCGGCGATCGCTACATGCTGATCGAGTTCGGCAACGAGATGAACCTGGAGCTGAACTTCATGGCCCAGGGCCTCGCCAGCGCGATCGAGAAGAGCCGGAACACGGGCGTGATCGAGACGGCGCCTTGCTTCGCCTCGATGCTCATCCACTACGATCCGGACAAGATCAGCTTCAAGGATCTTGCCAAGGAGATGCAGACGCTGATCGACGGCCTCGGCCCCTCCGACGACATCGAGCTGGACAGCCGCCTGTTCTACTTCCCGACCTGCTATCTCGATCCCTGGACCAAGGCGGCGGTCGACGACTACTGCGCCAAGATCACGAAGAAGAAGTGGGATCCGGAGTTCGTCGCCGAGCTGAACGGCCTGAAGGATGTGCACCAGTTCGTGCGCGTCCATTCGGGCACCGAATACTGGGTGGCCTCGCTCGGCTTTTGGCCGGGCCTGCCCTTCATGATGGCGCTCGATCCGCGCTGCGTGATCACGGCGCCGAAATACAATCCGCCGCGCACCTGGACGCCGCAGGGCACGGTCGGCATGGGCGGCGCCTCGACCGCGATCTATCCGGTGGCGACGCCCGGCGGCTATCAGATCTTCGCCCGCATCCCCGTGCCGATCTGGGACACCGAGAAACGCTTCCCGCAGTTCGAGAAGAGCATCTGCCTGTTCCAGCCCGGCGACCGCGTGAAGTTCGTGCCGGTGAGCCCGCAGGAGTTCGAAGAGGTCGAGGCGCAAGTGAAGGCCGGCACCTACGTCTACAACGTGGTCGAGTACCAGCGCTTCTCCGTGCGCAACTACAAGGCCTGGGTGAAGACGCTCGACAAGAGCCAGCGGTTCTAGGAGGACAGCGCCATGTTCGAAGTGATCGTTCCCGGCCTCGAGACCTCCATCCAGGACTATCCCGGCCGCATCGGCTTCTGGAACCAGGGCTTCCCGCCCTCGGGGCCGATGGACAGCTGGTCGTTCCGGCTCGCCAACCTGCTGGTCGGCAACGACGCCGGCGCCGCCGGCCTCGAGGTGCAGTACATGGGGCCCACGCTGAAGTTCCAGCGCGACGGCGTCATCGCCATCACCGGCGCCGACATGCTGCCGAAGCTCGACGGCCAGCCCGCGCCGATGTGGGAGAGCTTCGCAGTCAAGTCCGGTCAGACGCTCGCACTATCCTTTTCCAAGGTCGGGGTGCGCAGCTACATCGCCATCGCCGGCGGCGTCGATACGCCGCCGTGGCTCGGCTCGCGTTCGACCTTCCACAAGGCCGGCGTCGGCGGCATGCAGGGAAGAGCGCTGCAGAAGGGCCAGGTCGTGCCGGTCGCTAAGGGCACGGGCACGCCCGGGCGCAAGGCAAAGCCGGAGTGCCGGCCGACCTTCGCCACCGACAAGATCTGGACCATCGAGGTCGTGGCGGGTCCGAACGACGACTGGATCGACGAGGCGGGGCACAAGAAGTTCCTCTCGACCGACTGGAAGCTGTCGTCGAAGAGCGACCGCACGGGCTTCCGGCTCGAGGGTCCGCAATGGACCTTCACCGAGAAGGCCTACAAGAAGGCGCCCGAGAACGGTTCGGAGCCTTCCAACATCATCGACCATGGCTATCCCTTGGGCGCCATCAA
>DATIXH010000295.1:0-6404 GCA_035518775.1 Candidatus Acidiferrum sp. | reverse complement strand
CCTAGAGTGCCGCCGACTCACGACGATCCGGGAGAGGACACCGATGTACATCGTAGGCGACGAAGAGATCGAGGCACTTGCGGCGGTCGTCCGCGACAAGACGCTGTTCCGCTACGGCGTCGGCAACCAATGCGATCGCTTCGAGCAGCGCTACGCCGCCTGGCTCGGCGTCAAGCATTTCGCCCTCGCCGCCAGCGGCAGCAACGCGCTCGCCGCGGCCATGACGGCCATCGGCCTCGGTCCCGGCGACGAGGTCCTGATCCCCGCCCACACCTACATGGCGAGCGCCACCTCGGTGCTGGCGGCCGGCGCCATCCCCGTGATCGTCGACATCGACGAGTCCGTCACCATCGATCCCAAGGCCATCGAGGACGCCATCGGCCCGCGCACCAAGGCCGTCGTGCCCGTGCATATGTGGGGTGCGGCGTGCAACATGGCCGCGATCATGGACATCGCGCGCCGCCGCAACCTGATCGTGATCGAGGATGCCTGCCAGGGCGTCGGTGGCGGCTACGAGGGCCGCAAGTTCGGCGCCATCGGCCACATCGGCTGCTTCAGCTTCAACTACTTCAAGAACATGGCGGCGGGCGAGGGCGGCGGGGTCGCCGTGAACGACGAGCACGTGGCCAAGCGGGTGCGCTGCGCCATCGATCCCTGCCATTTCTACTGGAACGGCCGCGACGAGTCGGAGATGCCCTTCGCCGCCAACGGCGCCCGCGCCTCCGAGCTGATGGGCGCCATGCTGAACGTCCAGCTCGACCGCCTCGACGGCATGATCCAGGCCATGCGCACGGAGAAGAAGAAGATCCTGCAGGGCACGGCGCAGCTCGGCAACATCGGCCTGCGCCCGTCGCCGATGAACAGCCCGGACCACGACTGCGCGACGCAGGTCATGTACACGCTGCCGTCGGCCGAGGCCGCCGCCCAGTTCGCCAAGCTGTTCCCGAGCGTGGTCGCCGGCAAGACCGGCCGCCACAACTACACCGAATGGGACCAGGTGCTGATGGGCGCCGGCGCCGCCCATCCCGCCATGAACCCCTACAACATGCCGGCCAACGCCGCGTGCCGCCGTACCTACTCGAAGGACATGTGCGCCCGCTCGCTCGAGATCCTCAACCGCACCGTGATGGTCGCCACCCACCCCCAGCACACGGCGCAGGACACCGCCGACATCATCCACAATGTCAGCGTCGCCGCCCGCCACGTCCTCGGCGGCGTGCCCCTGGCCGAGGCCGACCTGCGCCGCGCGGCTCCGGTCGACGCGCAGAAATTCGATATCGCAGCGGAGGCGTAGGGCGGCCCAGCGCCCGGTAACCTGTAGGGGCGCGCCGCGCGCGCCCGTGGTCCCGCGGCTTTACGGAGAGGTCGCCGCGTAGCGCGGCGCGCACTCCACCGTCGCCCGATACTCCAGGTCGGGCGCGCCCGCTCTCCGGGCGCTGCGCTCGGCCTCGGCGCGCTCGGCTTCGAGCCGGTCGCGCGATTGCGCGAGGTCGGCGAGGCACTCGGTCTTCGACGCGAAGGCGGCGCCCTCCCGCTCGTAGCGCGACGGCAGCCCCGCGGAGCCGCCGATGACCGTCCAGAGCGACACGATCCGCCAGACGATCGGGCGCTCGCCGGTCTGCGCCGCGGCTGGCGCCGCCGGGCCGGCCAGAGCCAGCATCGCCATCGCTGCTGCGGCCAGGCGCCTCGCCACGGCGGCGCGCCCTATGCGCCGTCCGGGAAGGAAGGTCCGGCCATGGCGGCTGCCAGCGCCTCCGCGAACCGCGGCGACGGCTGACGCACGGGCACGAGCCGGACGAGCCCGCAATCGGCGCACCTTGCGAAGCATCGCTCGCCGCGACAGCCGGCCAGCCAGTTGGTCCCGCGGCAGCATGGACATTTGACGGGCACGATCGCTCTCCCCAAGCGCTCCACGCGCTGCGGGAAGTAAACCCGAGAGTGCGGACGAAGTTCCTTGGGGAACGCGACAAATGCGGACCCCGCCGCTGGTGTTCCCGCCGCACCGGCCCGCATCACGCCGGTCGTCGCCCGAGCACGGACACCACCATTTCCAGCAGCTCGCCGCGATCGAACACCTTCGACAGCTTCGGAGTCTGCGTGTAGCGCCGGTCGATAGAGTTGGGATCGTAGCCGCTGGCGAAGAAGAACGGCACGTTCCGCGCCGCCAGCGCATCCGCGACGGACCGGGAGGTTCCGTCCGGGAGCCGGTAATCCAGGATCGCCCCGTCGAGGCGCTCGCTCGCGACGAGCGCGAGGGCCTCGGCCACCGTTCCTGCCGGCCCGATCACGGTCGCGCCCATCTCCGCCAGGAGATCTCGGATCATCAGCGCGATGAGCGCTTCGTCTTCCACCACCAGGATACGCCGGCCCGCCAGCAACGCTTGCTCCCGCATGGGCCGGATTCTGCACCGGGCGGGTGGACGCGTCGGTCATGTACATGACCGACGGCGAAGAACGCCTTCCTAGGCGAAGGTCTGCGGCAGATGGAAGGCGAGGCGGGCGCGGACGAGCTGGTAGCATTCGCAGGCGGCCTCCGCGAGGCCGCGCCGGTCGAGGATCGTGACCTGCCGCCGGCCCCGCTCGATCAGCCCGTCCCGTTCGAGGCCGCTGACGGCGTTGGTGATGGTCGGTCGCTGTACGCCGAGCATGTGCGCGAGCAGGCCCTGGGTGAGAAGCAGGGCATCGCCGTCGCTCCGGTCGCGCATCATGAGCAGCCAGCGCGCAAGCCGCTGCCTGAGGTCGTGGGCGCCGTTGCACGCGACCGACACCATCACCTGCTCGAGAAAGGCCTGCAGATAGCCGTACATGAGGTGGCGGAACGGCGGCATGCCCTGCATGGCGCGCTGGAAGGCCGCGCGCGACATCCGCGTGGCGCCCCCCGGAATCTGCACGAGAAACTGCGCCGACGAGCTCTTGGCGCCGAAGACCGCCTGGATCCCGGTGCAGCCCTCCCGGCCGATCGTCGCCATCTCGATGACGCTGCCGTCCGCATAGGCCGCCAGGGCCGAGATGACGCCGCTGTCCGGAAAGAACACATGGTCGAGCGGGCCGTCCGCCTCGGTGAGCACCAGATCGCGCTCGCAGCGGATGGGCCGCAGCTCCGGCAGCAGCCGCTTCAGGCTGCGCGCCGGCAGCGCGAGCAGCAGCCTGTTCCGCAGCCAAGGGGGTCCATGGTCCATGGGGCGGAAACGGCGTCGCCGCCGGTTTGTTCCCTTCCGGCCGCCACGCCGGGTCGCAGGCCGCGCAATGCTGGGAACCGGTGCCCATCCGGATTGTTTCTCCGCTGCGGGAACTTGTCCGACGGAGGCCGCCCGTGCGCCGGATCGGCGTCATCGGCTTTCTGGCGATCGTGATATCCGCGCCCGCCGCGGCGGCGGACGCGAGCGGCGGATGCGATGCCCCGCTCGAGCTGGAGTCCGAGCCGAACGACGAGCCGTCCCCGCAGCCCTTCCTGACGCGCAACCAGTGCGAGGCCATGGAGGCCCGCGAGCTCCGCGCCCCCTTGCTCGAGATCCCGCAGGAAGACGAAGACCCCATGCGCCTCTCGCTCGGCATCAAGAACGGCGGCCTGGCCCTCCGCCTGAAGATCCCCTTCAGCTTCTAGCGCGCTGCAAAATCGTTTCACCGGAGGGCCGTAGGGGCGCGCTGCGCGCGCCCGCAGGGCCGTTGCTCGGGCCTCTCAGTCTGTGCACGTTGCCCTCGCCGGCCGCGCGCAGCGCGCCCCTACAGGGGGTGCATCGGCGGGACGTGTCGACGATGATCTCCGCGTCTCCGCGTGCGAAACGCTTCTGCACTGCGGCACAGACCTCAAATGCGATCGCCGTGCACGCCATGGGTGAGGTATTTCCGCGGCTAAAGCAGGGTTGCTTTGAAGGTGCCACATTTGCGTTTGTCACCCCCGCGAAAGCGGGGCAATCGCATATGGCGTCTGGGTGAGCAGCGCAGAAGGATTTTGGCACGCGGAGACGCGGAGGCGCAGAGGTTCACCGAGACGCATCGCGGCGTCGCTTGTAGGGGCGCGCTGCGCGCGCCCGGCGAGCGACGAAACCCGGATGGCTGAGCAACGGCGCCACGGGCGCGCGCAGCGCGCCCCTACGAGAGTTGCATCCAAGACTATTGCGCAGGCACGCACGCGACGACCTCCGCGCCTCCGCGTGCAAAATACTTCTGCGCCGTAGCACGCACGTCATATGCGATTGCCCCGCCCGCAAGGGGAGGGGAATATCATGGCAGACCTCGGCTCACCCGGCCAAAGCGCGGACGCGGCAGGTGGGGGCGATGCCGCGCTTCTCGAAATATTGCTGGTGGTAGTCCTCGGCCATCCAGAAGTCGCCGGCCGGGACGATCTCCGTGACGATCGGGCGGCGATGCTTGCCGGACTTGGCGAGCGCCTCCTTCGAGGCCTTGGCAGCCGCCTCCTGGGCCGCGTCGTGGAAGAAGATCGCCGAGCGGTACTGGCTGCCGTAGTCCGGGCCCTGCCGGTTCAGCTGGGTCGGGTCGTGGTTCTCCCAGAACAGATCCAGCAGCTGCTCGTACGACACCTTCCCAGGATCATATTCCACCAGCACCGCCTCGGCATGGCCGGTGCGGCCGGAGCAGACCTCTTCGTAGGTCGGGTTCTGCTTGTCGCCGCCGGCATAGCCGACCGCCGTGGCGATGACGCCGGGCTGCTCGCGGAAGGCCGATTCCACGCCCCAGAAGCAGCCGGCCGCAAAGGTCGCTTTCGCCATCTCATCCTCCAATATCGGGATGGCAGGGATATTGTGTTCGTTCCGCCTCACGTCCAAACAAGATTTGGTGAGCGCCTTACCGCTTCGCGCGGAAGAAGGCCCTCAGCAACTCGCCCGCCCTCGCCTCGCCGATGCCCCCATGGACCTCCGGCCGGTGATGGCAGGTCGGCTGCCCGAAGATGCGCGGTCCATGCTCCACCCCGCCGCCCTTGGGATCGGAGGCGCCGAAATAGAGCCGGCGGATGCGGGCGAAGGAGATCGCCTGCGCGCACATCGGACAGGGCTCGAGCGTAACGTAGAGGTCGCACTCCGGCAGCCGCTTGGCCTGCGTGCCCGTGGCCGCCGCCCGGATCACCAGCATCTCGGCATGGGCCGTCGGGTCGTGCAGCTCCTCGACCCGATTGCCGGAGCGGGCGAGGATCGCGCCCGTCGTGCTGTCGACCAGGACTGCCCCCACCGGCACCTCGTCGCGGGCGGCCGCGGCCTCGGCTTCGGCCAGGGCGAGGACCATGGGCCCATCGGTTAGGACAGCGTCGCTCATGGCGCGTTGCCGATCCACAAAAGACGCTGTGCGATACGGTCGCCCTGAACAGAGTTGTAGAGCTTCTCGTCAGCCGTCACGCACCGACATGCCGAGCGATCGGCCAGGGCGAGATAGGCGCTATCATGCACAGTTCGACCAATCCGGACGGCGATGTCCAGCGCATCCTCGAGGAACAACGCCACCGGCTCTGTCCGGAGTGGGACATGCCTGAGCTCGCCGGCGATCTGCTGTGCCGCTTTGGCTGTCAGGTCCGCGCGCAAGACCTTCTTCCACAGGATGTTTCCGAACTCCGACCACAAGAGGTCTGGAACGATAAGCTCAAAGCGAGCATCGAGGAACCGGAGCGCTTCGGCGCTGAGCGTCTCCTGCACGTACCATTTGATAGCTACGCTGGCGTCAATGACGACTTGCATCAGCGGTCACGGTCCTCGCGCAGGAGATCGACGCTATCGGTTCGATTGGTCCGCGCCGTGCGCTTCTGCCAGCGTCGAGCCGCGGTGCGTGCCTCTTCCATGGTGTAGGCGGCGGCGGCCTGTTCGAGGATTGCCTTGGCTTCGCCCTGCAAAGAGCGATTGTGCTGCCGCGCCCTCTCTTTCAAGCGTTCGACCGTCGCGGGTTTCAGATCGCGGACAAGGACTTCCATAACGAGCTCCTACTGGTGCTATCAAAATGATAGCATACGCTCGGAGAACATGGCAAGCCGCGCAAAGCCGGAGTTCCTGTTAACCCTTTCTCGATATTGGTTGCAGCTTGTTAACCAGCGTGCTGTAGATTCCCGGCCCGATTCGGCAACCGCATCGGACGAAAGTCATGACCGAGATCCCCCAACTGCTATTGCCCGAAAAACGGCCGGCCCTGCTGGACGGCGGCATGGGCCGCGAGCTGCGCAACCGCGGCGTGCCCATTCCCAACACGATCTGGTCGGCCAACGCGCTGCTGGTCGCCAAGGACGTCGTGCTGCAGGTGCACAAGGATTTCATCGAGGCCGGCGCCGACATCATCACCACCAACACCTACGGCGTCATCAAGAACGACCTGAAGAAGGAAGGCCTCGAGGACAAGTTCGCCGAGCTGAACCGGCTCGCCGGCAAGCTCGCCATCCAGGCCTCGCGCAGCTCCGAAGAGGGCGT
>DATIXH010000294.1:0-3758 GCA_035518775.1 Candidatus Acidiferrum sp. | reverse complement strand
GGTCGCGCTCAGGCCGGCTTGGCCAGATCGCGGCCGACCTCGTCGAGACGCCGCTGCAGCGACAGTCGATCGAGCGAGGCGATCGGCAGGCTGACGAAGATCGAGATGCGGTTGTAGAGCCGGCCGTAGACATCCGCAAAGAGGGCGCGCTTCTCGGCCTCGCTGCCGATGAAGGCGGCGGGATCGGGGACGCCCCAATGGGCCGTCATGGGCTGGCCGGGCCAGTGCGGGCAGGCCTCGCCGGCGGCCTGGTCGCAGACGGTGAAGACGAAATCGAGCGGCGGCGCGCCCGGCGCGGCGAACTCCTGCCAGTCCTTCGAGCGGAGGTCGGCGGTCGGATAGTGGAAGCGCTGCAGCAATTCGAGCGCATAGGGATTGACCTTGCCGCCGGGGTGGCTGCCGGCGCTATAGCCCTTGAAGCGGCCTTGCCCGAGGCGCTGCAGGATGCACTCCGCCATGATGCTGCGCGCCGAGTTTCCGGTGCAGACGAACAGCGCGTTGTAGGTCTTGCCTTCCATGGAGCGTTTCTTCCTCGCAAGAAGCTGCGACCGCAGGCGGCCGCATCATGCCAGTGTCATATGACAGTTTCGCGTCAGGCAGCCGCCGGCGCGCAGCAGGAAGCGGCCTTCGCCTGCTCCGGAGTGGGGGTGCAGCAGGCCGATGCTTCGCTCTTGGCGGCCGCGTCGTCGGCGCGGTCCTCGCCATAGACCGTGCTCGTGCCGAAGGTGTGGAAGGTCTCCCAGGCGACGCCCTCGGGATCGTGCACCCAGGCCTTGTTCGAGCGGGCGTAGCAGCAGGTGGTCGCCTTCTGCTCGTGGACGGACGCTCCGGCGCGGGCGAGGCGGCCGGCGACGGCGGCCAGCTCGACGTCATCCTCGACCTGGATGCCCAGGTGATCGACGCCCTTATGGGCGCCGCGGCTGGAGATCGAGAAGTTCACGCGCGGATCCTCCAGCATCCACTTGGCATAGTCGCCCTTCAGCACTGTCGGCTCGGCGCCGAACAGCGTGGCGTAGAACCGGACGGAAGTGTCGATGTCGCTAACGGCGACGGAGACGTGCAGGCGCTTCATGGCGGTCTTCTCCTGTTTCGATGGCGGCGTTCGCGGAGGAGCCGCAGGCTGCGCCGATGCAGAGTTCGGGCCGGCCCTGACAGCAATCCTCGGTGAGGTAGGTGAGCAACGCGTTCATGCCGCGGTAGTCGGCGGCATAGAAGATCGAGCGGCCTTCGCGCCGCGACGCCACGAGCCCGGCGCGGCTGAGCTGTGCCAGATGGAACGACAGGGTGGGCGCGGGGATGTCGAGCCGTTCGCCGATGGCGCCGGCGGGCAGGCCGTCGGGTCCCTGGCGCACGAGCAGCCGGAAGATGGCGAGCCGCGTTTCCTGGGCGAGCGCCGACAAGGCTTCGATGGCGTTTTTTGATTTCATAATTCCAAAAATATAGAATAATAGGGCGACTGTCAAGCAACCGTGGAAAATCACTCGGCGGCCCGTGACGGCCGCTGGCGCCTGGCTAGCTCCAGGTGATCAGCGATGAACGACGCGATAGCCCCGATGTCGTCTATCGGGAACTGCGGCAGCGTCAGGTCTGGCAGCCTCCGGTCGGTCGCGACTGCAACGATGTGCGGATCGTCCGCAGCGATGAGCGGGCGGCCGATGGCCGTCCGGTGTACCTCCAGCTTCGGGTGCGGGTCGCGCCGGAATCCCTCGACCAGCACAAGGTCGACCGGTTCCATCTTGGCGAGCAAGTCGCCAAGCCCCGGCGCTGGCATTCCCTGCGACTCGTGCATGAGTGCCCAGCGCCGCTCGGACACCACCAAGACCTCGTGCGCCCCGGCCATTCGGTGCTGAAAGCTGTCCTTGCCCGGCTGATCGATATCGAACCTTGGGCCCGCCTGCTTGACGCTGGAGACGACGAGGCCGCGCGCCATCAGCACGGGCAGCAGGCGCGCCAGCATCGTCGTCTTGCCGCTGCCGCTCCAACCGGCGATGCCCAGGACTTTCATCGTGCCACTTCGACCGGCAGAAGCGGCGGCGCAGATCGGGGATCCGCGCCGCACTGCGCAGAATCCTTCAAGCCGTCCGGTATTCCTGCGACTTGAATGTCAGATGGCGCGCCACCTCCGGGGCGTCGGCGATCTTCCGGATGTTCGCCCAGGTCTGCTTGTAGTTCGGGATGATGAACTCGTTGACGCCTTTCGACACGACGTTGCCTTGCGGGCCGTTGGGGAAGGCGAACAGCATGAAGGTCTGTTTTGGCTTCGCCGTCGGCGTCGGATAGACCATCGCCTGAGTCGAGCCGTTGTCGTTGAAGACCTCGACGAGATCGCCGTTCTTCAGGCCCAGTTCGCTCATGTCGTCCGGGTTCATCTCGATGAACGGCAAGGGCCAGCGGTCCATGACGAAGTCGTTCTGCTGGTCGAGATAGGCCGATTGCCAGACATGGTTGGTGCGGCCGTTGTTGATGAGGAAGGTGAACTTGTCCTTCTCCTGCTGCTTGCCCTCGGCCTGCAGGCCGCGCCATTGCGTGGCCATGAAAACGGCCTTGCCGTCCTTGCCAAACTTGCCGTCGGCGTAGAGGCGCTTGGTGCCGACGATCTTGCCGTCCGTGAAGGCGGTGGCCGGTTCCTGGAAGCCGTTGGTGCCCATGGCGCGCAGGCGCTCGTAGGTGACGAACTCGCCGCCCTTGGCGTTCTGGTGGTAGCCGTCCATGAAGGCGTCTTCCTCGGTCTTCCAGTCGTAGCCCTTGAACTTGTCGGCGATGTCGTTCTTGCCGGCGGCCCGCCAGGACTTTTCCAGCGCCTGGGCGATGCCGGCGACGATCAGGCAGTCGGGCTTGGACTGGCCGGGCGGGTCCATGTAGCGCTCGGTGAGGCGCATCCGGCGCTCGCCGTTCATCGAGGTCAGGTTCATCTCGCCCGACGTGGCCGCGGGCAGTACGACGTGCGCGGCCTGGGCGATCTTGGTCGGTACGATGTCGACGTCGACCACGAACAGGCCGCCGTCCTTGATCGCGCCCATGATGGCCTCGATCTGCGCGGCGCGATCGCCGTAGGGCACGGCCGACATGGCGTCCTTCACCATGTCCGTCCGCTTCTTGTAGACCCGCTTGAACTCCAGCGCGTTCAGCGTCGTCTTGTAGTGGTCGCAGTCCCAGACGTGGTGGACGCCGCCCTTGCCGTTGATGAGAAGCTGGTCGACATAGGCCGCGGGACGGCCGACGTGGGCGTCGGACGGACGCACATAGCCTTCCTGGTGCCCGCCCATGCGCACGCAGCCGCCGCCGGGCCGGCCGACGTTGCCGGTGGCAAGCGCCAGGTTCACGAGCGCGCCGTTGGTGCGGTAGTTATCGTTGCCCCAGATCAGGCCCTTCTCGTAGCAGAACATCGTGCGGCGCCGCTTGCCGTCCTTGGGCTCGGCGATGAAGGCCGCGGCCTTCTCGATCTGCGCCGTCGTGAGGCCGGTGAGCTTCGCGGCGTCGTCGAGGCTGGTCTTGTTCGCCGCCAGCATCTCGTCGAAGCCGCTGGTGGAGGCGGCGATGAAGTCCTTGTCGATCCAGCCCTTGTCCGCGACGTAGGTGGTGAGCGCGTTGAACAGCGCGAGATCGGTGCCGGGATTGATCGCGAGGTGCAGGACGTTGTCCTTGCCGGCCTCGATCTCGCAGGCGTTGACGGTCACGGTCCGCCGGGGATCGACGATGACGATCCGTCCGGCAGCGTGCGTCTCGCCGGCCAGCTGCTGCTTCTTCTTGTCGAGCGA
>DATIXH010000293.1:0-5939 GCA_035518775.1 Candidatus Acidiferrum sp. | reverse complement strand
CAGCATGATGAGCAGGGGCAGGACGCCGAACACGCCGACGACGACCATCGCCGGACCGGCCAGCAGCCAGCGGCTGCGCAGGAAACGCCGTTCGCCGGCTGCCTGGACCAGGGCGCTGTGGGCGGTCTCGGCGGCGACGGCCATGGGCGACCCTAGTCCTGCAGCATGCGCGCCGCGCCGGCCGGGACATCGATGGCGACGCCGTCGCCCACGGTGAACTGAGCGTGACCATCGGCCGCATTCTGCAGGCGCACGCTGATGCGCGAGCCATCGCCGAGGCGCACTTCGTAGTTGGTGTCGGTGCCGACATAGACGGTCTGCGCCACCGTGCCGAGTTCGCCCGGCTTCAGCTGAATCTTCTCCGGCCGCAGGGCCAGCGTTACCTGAGCACCGCTCGCCGCTCCGCCGATCGGGCTCGCCAGCAGGTCGAGTCCGCCGCCGCAGCGGCAGCGCACATAGTCGCCCGCCTGTCCGTCGATGGTGGCGGTCACGAAGTTGGTGTCGCCGATGAAATCGGCGACGAAGCGGTTGACCGGCCGCTCGTAGATCTCGAGCGGCGCGCCCAGTTGCTGGATCTTGCCCTGGCTCATGACGGCGATGCGGTCGCTCATGGTGAGCGCCTCTTCCTGGTCGTGCGTCACAAAGATGAAGGTGATGCCCGTGCGCTTCTGCAGGGCCTTGAGTTCGGTACGCATGCCCTGGCGCAGCTTGAGATCGAGGGCGGAGAGCGGTTCGTCCAGCAGCAGCACCTTCGGATGGTTGGCGAGCGCGCGCGCGAGCGCGACGCGCTGCTGCTGGCCGCCCGAGAGTTGCGCCGGCCGGCGGCCGCCGAGGCCGGTCATCTTCACCAGCCCGAGCATCTCCGTGACCGTGCCGTCGATGTCGGTGCGCGGCACGTTGCGCATCTCCAGGCCGAAGGCGATGTTCTGCGCCACGGTCATGTGCGGAAACAACGCGTAGCTCTGGAACACCGTGTTCACCGGCCGCTGGTAGGGCGGCAGGTGCTCGACATGCTCGCCCTCGAGCAGGATCTCGCCGGCGGTCGGGAGCTCGAAGCCAGCGATCAGGCGCAGCAGCGTGGTCTTGCCGCAACCGGACGGGCCCAGCAGGGTGAAGAACTCGTTCTCGTGGATGGTGACGGACACGCCATCGAGGGCGCGCACGGCGTCCGCGCCGGTGCCAAAGACCTTGCTGACGTTCCGCGCCTCTACGGCGACGGCATCGACCACGAAACAGGCTCCCTGGAGTTCTTATCGTTCGTTCTTGGCGGGCGACGTTAGGCGATTTCGCCGCGCGCCGCCAATGCTTTGTTGCATCTGCTCACTGGTTCAAATGGTCCCAGCGCGTGTTCAGGTTCCGTACGCGGCGCCGTCCCGCCGGGGCTTTGCCTCTGCCCTGGCCCGGCGTCGCCTATCGGATAGAGTGCAAGCGAATCGGCGGAGTTCGCGGGGAATCCATGATCGACACGGCCGGCCGGACCGGCGCCGCAGCGGGCGTGCTGCGCGGCATCGTGCTCATGGTGCTGTCGGTGTTCCTGTTCTCGTCGATGGACGCCATGATCAAATGGGCGACCAGCGACTACCCGACCGGGCAGATCGTCTTCTTCCGCAACTTCCTCGCCTTCGTGCCGGTGCTGCTGTTCTTCTGGCGCGGCGGCAGCGCCATGACCCTGCGGACGCGGCGGATCGGCGGCCATCTGGCGCGCGGCGTCGTCGGCGTGGCCTCGATGTTCTGCTTCTTCCTGGCGTTCGGACTGTTGCCGCTTGCCGATACGATCGCGCTCGGCATGTCCGGGCCGATCTTCCTGACGGCGCTCTCGGTGCCGCTGCTCGGCGAGCGCGTCGGCATCCGCCGCTGGTCGGCCGTGCTGGCGGGTTTCGCGGGCGTGCTCATCATGGTCCGCCCGGGCAGCGGCGTGTTCGAGTTCAAGGCGCTGACGGCGATCGCCGGTGCGTTCTTCTATGCGTTGGCGATGGTCTCGATCCGCCGCCTGAGCCGCAGCGAGCCGGCGGGCACCATCGTCTTCTACTTCACGCTGTTCGCCATGATCGCCGGCCTGCTGACGCTGCCGCTGGCCTGGCTCGCGCCGGAGTGGATCGGTCCGTGGGCCTGGCCGGATGCCGCCGGCTGGACCATCCTCATCGGCATCGGCCTGCTCGGCGGCACCGCCCAACTGACGCTGACCTATGCCTTCAAGCTGGCGCCGGTCGCCGTCATCGCGCCGTTCGAATACGGCTCGCTCGTCTTCGGCGTGGTGCTCGGGTTGCTGATCTGGCGCGAGGTTCCCGACCGCTACATCCTCGGCGGCGCCGCCATCGTCGTCGCCAGCGGCCTCTACATCCTCTACCGCGAGACCAAACTGCGGCGCCTGCCGCGCGAGGTCGAGCCGCCCGTGTGACCGTGTCGCCGGTCCTCCGAGACGCAGAGAGGGAAATTTGTAGGGGCGACCCCGCGTGGCCGCTCTTCAATCCGTCGCACGATGGAGGGCGGCCACGCGGGGCCGCCCCTACAAACGCCCTCACCACATCGCGATCGTATGTTCGATCCTGGCGGTGGCGTCTGCGATGATGGCGGCGCTGGCCTGCGGACGGTTGAGGAAGTCGGCCCAGTTGTAGAGATCCACGAGCAGGCTCATCTTCCGCCAGTTGTCGGGCAGCGCGCCGCGGCCCGCTCGGTAGCCGGCAACGACCGCCGTCTCGAAGCCGGGGCACTGTCCCAGCGGCGGCCGCAGCAGATTGCCGAAATCGAAGAACGGCGTGCCGCTGAACGCGAACTCCCAGTCGAGAACGGACGCCACCTCCCATCGCCAGTCCGTGCGCCGCATCAGGATGTTGGAGCCGCCGAAATCCGAGTGGACCAGGCAGGGGCTGCCTCGCCATTCATCGAGGATGTGTCCCTCGCGCTCGACGAAGGCGAGCAAGGCGCGCACGACTGCGGGCTCGATCCGCTGCGCGCCGCGCCCGTCGACGAGGCAGAGCGTCAGGAATTCAACGAGGCCGTCACTGCCCATCGACGCCGGTTCGGCCACGTGCAGCTCCGCGTCGAAGAAGCCGGTCTGCGCGAACGTGATCGCATGAATCCGCGCCAGAACGGAACCCACGGAGCGGCCGGCACGGTCCATTGCCTCGTCGGTGAGATCGCGCGCGATGATCTCCAGCCGCTCGCCGTCGGTCCAGTCCCGAACGGCGAAGGGGTGGCCGGTGAACGGATTCTCGAGGGCGACATGGAGGTAGGAAGCGACCGGCAGGCCGCGGCCGACCAGCATTTTGTTGAGCGCGAATTCCTTTGGGGCGGCGCCGGCATCGCGCACGAAGAAGCGGATCAGCAGCGGCGCTGTCCGGCCGGTGAGGACGAGGCGGTAATTGGCATTCGCGAACCCGCCCTCGGTTGGCGTCCGCTCGATCACGGCGGCGCCGGGACAAGCAGGTTGGATCAGCTGGGTCAACTCAGCGAGGTCGAGATCGACGGCCGGAGGAGACGGATACCAGCGTTGCCGCGTCACCACGATGCGTCGACTCGGCGCGCTCACACCGCGCGGTGCGCGTGGCGTTCCCGGAAGCGGGCCTCGATGGCGTCCCAGATGCGCTCCTCGAGGCGGACGTTGTCGAAGCGGTTGATCTGCTGCAGGCCGGTCGGCGAGGTGACGTTGATCTCCGTCAGGTAGTCGCCGATCACGTCGATGCCGACGAAGACGAGGCCGCGCCGCTTCAGCGAGGGGCCGATGGCCTCGCAGATCTCGCGGTCGCGCTTGGAGAGTTCGGCCTTCACGGCGGTGCCGCCGACATGCAGGTTGGAGCGCGATTCGCCGGCCGCGGGGATGCGGTTGATGGCACCGACCGCCTGGCCCTCGATCAGGATGATGCGCTTGTCGCCCTGCCGCACCTCCGGGATGTAGCGCTGCACGATCACGGGCTCGCGATAGAGCTGGGTGAACAGCTCCAGCAGTGCGTTCAGGTTCTCGTCGCCGTCGGTGATGTGGAAGACGCCGGCGCCGCCGTTGCCGAACAGCGGCTTGACGATGATGTCGCGGTGCCGCTTGCGGAACTCGACGATCTCCGCGCGCTCCGCGCTGATGAGCGTGGGCGGCATCACGCCCTCGAAGTGCGTGACGAACAGCTTCTCCGGCGCGTTGCGGACATGCACGGGATCGTTCACCACCAGGGTCTGCGGATGCACATGCTCGAGCAGGTGCGTCGCCGTGATGTAGGACATGTCGAACGGCGGATCCTGGCGCATCAGCACGATGTCGAGCGTGGCCAGATCGATGGTCTGCGCCGCCCCCAGCGTGAAGTGGTTGCCGCGCTCGCGCCGCACCTCCAGCGGGCGCGCGGTCGCATAGACGCGCTGCTCGCGGAAGAACAGATGCCGCGGCAGGTAGTGGAACAGCGCATGGCCGCGGCGCTGCGCCTCCAGCGCCAGCACGAAGGTGCTGTCGGCATCGATGTCGATGCTCTCGATCGGATCCATCTGGATGGCAACGGCGAGGCTCATGGACACCCCTCGACGCTCGAGCAGCCGCCTTGAGCTGAATAGCTTCTATCGATTGGACAGACACTGCCCACGTCCATGTGACCCCGGCGAAAGCCGGGGTCCATATTCCAGAGGCCGGTGGTTATGGACCCCGGCTTTCGCCGGGGTGACAACCGAGTTTGCAGCATCCGAAGGTGCCCCATGTGTTTTCTGCCCAAAGGCACGACTCAATTCAGCCGCACCCTGGTCTCCGCCAGCAGTTGTCTGGCCAGGTCGTGCTGCTCGCGGTCGCGGCTGAGCGCGGCCAGTTTCTCGAGCGCCGCGATCGAGGCCCGCAGGTTGCCGATCTTGCCCTGGAGCACCCCGGCCTCGTGCCAGAGGCCGGGCTCCTGCGGCGCGAGCAGCAGCATGCGCTCGACCACCTGGGCCGCCTCCGCCAGCTTCTCGTCGCGCAGCAGGCGCAGCTTGATGTTGTTCTGCAGCCGCAGCAGCATCTGGCGGTTGCCGGCGCGCTGGCAATGCTCCGGCCGCAGCTCGGCGTCCTCGCCTTCCATCGACTTGATGAGCTTGTCGAGATCTTCGGCGCCGCGGATGCGCCCGCCGTTGAAGGGATCGAGGATCGCCGACGCGCCGCCGGCCCGCATGCGCAGCAGGAAATGGCCCGGGAAGTTCACGCCTTCGATCGTCCAGTCCTGGGCGCGGGCGGCGTGGATATAGAGGATGCCGAGCGCGATCGGCAGGCCGCGGCGGCGGTCGATCACGCTCATCAGATCGGCATTGCGCAGGTCGTTGTAGGTCTCGCTGTCGCCGGCGTAGCCGTAGTCCGCGAACAGCACGGTGTTGAGCGTATGGATGCGGGCCGACAGATCGTGGCCCTCGCGCTTCGCCGCCACGGCCACGTCGGCGGCGAGGGCACGCAGATGCTCGCGATAGGGGGCGAGCTCGGCGCCCGGCCGGCCGACGGCGGCCAATGCCAGAGCCGCGCCCGCCAGGTCGATCTCGGCATCGTCAACGCCGCCGTAGCGGCGCAGCAAGTCCTGCGGATCGTCGGTCGGAAGACGGGCGCGCTCCATCATCGCGCCATCCTGCCGCCGAAACGCCGACGCGGCAATCGGTCAGATGACCTGGTCGATCTGCCAGGCGTTGACGATGTGGCGCGGCCAGCGGCGCGGCGTCACCAGCATGATGTCGAAACGGAGCGTACAGTGGCCATGGCGGGGATGGCGGGCGACGAACAGGCGGGCGGCGTTGAAGACGCGGTTGCGCTGGCGCGGCAGGATCGCCTCGACGGCTGCTGCCGCGCTGTCGCGCGCCTTCACCTCGATGATGGCGAGGGTCGCACCGCGGCGCGCCACTACGTCGATCTCGCCAGCCGGCGAGCGGTAGTCCTGCGCCAGGATGCGATAGCCCTTGAGGCGCAGCCACCACAGCGCCGCCCATTCGCCGCGCCGGCCCCGGCGGAAGGCGGC
>DATIXH010000292.1:0-3129 GCA_035518775.1 Candidatus Acidiferrum sp. | reverse complement strand
AGGCTGAGGCCGCGGTGCCAGAACAGGATCGTCTCGTCGTCGCGCTCGCGGCCCGGCTTCTTGCCGACGGCGATCTCGCAGAGCTCGGCGTGGAGCGTCGCCTCGCTGAGCTTGCCGGCATCGACATGGGCGCGCAGCGCGCCGAACTTGCCGGCGCGCGCCTGGCCCCAATCGTCGACCACCATCTTGTCCATGATGTCCGTGAGCGACAGCTCGACCGCGCTCATGGTGCCGTAGGGTATGACGAGCGCGCCTTTCTTCACCCAGGCCGTCCGGAACAGCGGCTCCGGGCGATCGAGGCGCGAGGCCTCGACCATGATGTCGGCGCCTTCCAGGCAGGCCTGCCAGCTATCGGTAGCGACGACCGTCTTGCCGAGATCGGCCGTCAGCCGCTCGGCGAAGGCGTCGCGGCTCTCCGGCCGGCGCGAATGCACGCGGATCTCCGCGAAGTCGAAGAGGTGGTCCAGCAGCCGGACGTTCCAATAGGCCGTGCCGCGGGCGCCGACATGGCCGAGGATACGCGCGTTGCGCGGCGCCAGATATCGGGCGCCGAGGGCGGTGAGCGCGCCCGTGCGCATGTCCGTGAGCGCGCTGGCGTCGAGAATACCGACCGGCATGCCCGTCGCCGGATCGAACAGGTTGAGCAGCGCCATCTCCGACGGCAGGCCACGCTTGTAGTTCTCGACGAAGTCGCCGACGACCTTCACGCCGGCCAGCTTGAGCGGCGCGACGTAGCCGCGTAGCACGTTGAAATGGCCGTTGAACGCGGGATCGGGCACGAGATGCATGCGCGGTTCGATCACGGTCTCGCCGCGGCCTTGCGCCTTCAATCCGGCGGCGACGGCATCCAGGATCTCCTGGTCGCTCATGGCCAGAGCTTCGATCTCGGGTCCGCCGAGCCAGGTGAGATGGATCATCCCATCAGCTCGGCGAGCACGGCGCGATAGCGTTTGAGCACGGCCCGCTCGGCGGCGTGACGTCCTTCGGCTACGACCCAGCGGCCGCCGACCATGACGTCGCGGACAGGATTCTCATTGCCGGCGAAGACGACGGCATCGAGCAGGACGTCGCCGCTCTTGCCGATCAGCGCGGGCTTGTCGCGATCGACGACGACGAGGTCGGCGCGGCATCCGGGCGCCAGCCTGCCGATCGGCCGGCCGAGCGCCTGGGCGCCGCCCGCGAGCGCGGCGCGATAGAGCGCCGCGCCGACCGAGGGCGACTGGTTGCCGTGCCCGCCGAGCAGATTGCGGCGGCGGTGCAGCAGCCGCTGGCCGTATTCGAACCAGCGCAGCTCCTCGAGCGGGCTCACGGAGATGTGGCTGTCCGAGCCGATGCCGAAGACGCCGCCGTTGCGCAGGAACGTCAGCGCCTGGAAGAAGCCGTCGCCGAGGTTGCCTTCGGTCGTCGGGCAGAGGCCGGCGACTGCCCCGGTGCGCGCGAGACGCCCGGTCTCGCCCTCGGTCATGTTGGTGGCGTGGACGAGGCACCAGCGCGGACCGACCGGCTGATGGTGCAGCAGCCATTCGACGGGGCGCTGATTGGACCAGGCGCGGCAGTCCTCCACTTCCTTCACCTGCTCGGCGATGTGGATGTGGATCGGCACCGCATCGTCGAGCGCGTCGAGGCCGGCCACCGCCTCCTTCAGCATCTCCGCCGTCACCGCCCGCAGCGAATGCGGCGCGATGCCGATGCGGATCTGCGGGTTGTTGCGATGGCGCTGCATGAGGCGGTTGATCAGGCGCAGGAAGCCGTTCGCGTCGTTCAGGAAGCGGCGCTGGCCGGGGCCTGCGGTTTGCCCGCCGAAACCGCCATAGGCGTAGAGCACGGGCAGGTGCGTGAGGCCGATGCCGGTCGCCTGGGCGGCGGCGACGATGCGCTCCGACATCTCCGTCACGTCGGCGTAGGGACGGCCGTCGGGGTCGTGATGCAGGTAGTGGAACTCGCCGACCGCGGTGTAGCCGCTCTTCAGCATCTCGACATAGAGCTGCGCCGCGATCGCCTGCACCTGGTCCGGCGTCAGCCGCGCGACGAAGCCGTACATGACCTGGCGCCAGGTCCAGAAGCTGTCGTCGCGGCCCGCTCCCGCCTGCCCCACCTGTTCCGTCAGTCCGGCCATGGCGCGCTGGAAGGCGTGCGAATGCAGGTTGGGCATGCCCGGGAGCACCGGGCCGGCGGCGCGCGGCGCCCGCGCGGCGGCGGCATGACCGGCGGCGTTCGGCAGGACGGCGGCAAAGCTGCCGTCGGCGCCGATTTCGAACAACACATCGGCCGCCCAGCCATCGGGCAGCAAGGCGGACTCGGCGAAAAGCATATTCACGGCGATGTTGCAGGAATCCGTTGACGGGTCAGGGCGGCGACAATAGGGCTATAAAGTTACAGTGACAACCAAGGCATCGCGGCCACGCCATGCGCAGCAACCCCCCGCCCTGGGACAGCCTGTGGACGAACGGCCGCATCGCGACCATGCGCGCGAACGGCGTTCCCTATGGCGCCATCGAGAATGCCGCGATCGCTGTCAAGGACGGCCGCATCGCCTGGCTCGGTCCGATGGCCGACGTGCCGGCCGATCAGCGCGCGGCGGCGCGCGAAGTGCACAACCTCGTGGGGCGCTGGGTGACGCCGGGGCTGATCGATTGCCACACCCACCTCGTCTATGGCGGCGACCGCGCCCATGAGTTCGAGTTGCGCCTCGGCGGCGCCACCTACGAAGAAATCGCGCGCGCCGGCGGCGGCATCCGCTCGACGGTCGCGGCGACGCGCGCGGCGAGCGAGGACGACCTGATCGCCGCCGCGGATACGCGGCTGTCGGCGCTGCAGGCCGAGGGCGTCACCGTCGTCGAGATCAAGTCGGGCTACGGGCTCGATACCGAGTCCGAGCTGAAGATGCTGCGGGCGGCGCGCGCGCTCGGGCGCCGCCGGTCGGTGACGGTGCGGACCTCGTTCCTGGGCGCCCATGCGCTGCCGCCGGAGTTCGAGAACCGCGCCGATGACTACATCGCGCTGGTCATCGCGGAGATGCTGCCGGCGGTGGCGGCCGCCAATCTCGCCGACGCCGTCGATGCCTTCTGCGAGAAGATCGCGTTCACGCCGGAGCAGACCGAGCGGCTGTTCGCGGCCGCGGTGAAGGCC
>DATIXH010000291.1:0-12515 GCA_035518775.1 Candidatus Acidiferrum sp. | reverse complement strand
CTCGGCGATGATGCGGTCGGCGCGCGGCTGGCCGCTCTCGCGCAGGAAGGTCAGGCGCTGCATGATGGAATCGCGCGCCTCCTGGTGAAGCTGGGCGAAGGCCAGGTTCTCCAGCTCGTCCTTCATCTGGTGCATGCCGATGCGCTCGGCCAGCGGCGCGTAGATCTCCAGCGTCTCGCGCGCGATGCGCTTGCGCTTCTCGATGTCGCGGATGTGGCCAAGCGTCTGCATGTTGTGCAGGCGGTCGGCCAGCTTGACCAGGAGGACGCGGATGTCCTCGGACATGGCGAGGACGAGCTTGCGGAAGTTCTCAGCGTGCTTGGAGTGGTCGGACTGCAGCTCGATGCGCGACAGCTTGGTGACGCCATCGACCAGCCGGGCGATCTCCTTGCCGAAGAGGTGCTCGATCTGGTCGAGAGTGGCCTCGGTGTCCTCGACGGTATCGTGCAGCAGCGCCGTGATGATGGAGGCGCCGTCCAGCTTCATCTTGGTCAGGATATTGGCCACCTCGAGCGGGTGGCTGAAGTATGGATCCCCGGAGGCCCGCTCCTGCGAGCCATGGGCCTTCATCGAGAACACATAGGCGCGATTGAGGGCATCCTCATCCGCGCCGGGATCGTAGGCCTTGACGGCCTCAACGAGTTGGAACTGGCGGATCATCGAGGGTGGTCACTGCCCCTTCGCTGCGCCGGCCCGATGCCTGCGCCCAACGCCCCGCCTGCCACACCTCCCTGCCGGGTTGTCCCTTTCGGCGGCCGCGCCGACGGCTGCGCGCGGACGCGAGCTAGCCCTCCTCCGGTGCTGGAGTGGCTGCGCCCTCTTCTTCGGCCGCGGGCTCGTCCTCGAACTCGCCCTCGATATCGTCGTCGTCCTCCTCTTCGCCCTCGCCGGCCTCGGGGGCGGTCTGCGACAGGTCGCTGAGGATGTCGGTATCGCCGGTGCCGAAGCTGCCTTCCTCGACCGGCTCCTCGGTCTCCACATGCTTGCGCAGGCCCTGCACGAGGCTGTTGCCGAGGGCATCGAGGTCGATCGTCGAATCGGCGATCTCGCGCAGCGCGACCACCGGATTCTTGTCGTTGTCGCGGTCGATGGTCAGCGAGGCGCCGGACGACACGTCGCGCGCCCGCTGCGCCGCCAGCATCACGAGATCGAAACGGTTGGGTACCTTGATAATGCAGTCTTCGACGGTCACTCGGGCCATTTGCTAACCAAGCTCCAATGTTCAACAGAAGTGGATGATTTCTCTCAATATATTCAGCGCATCCCGGTAACGCAAGGCGGATCGGCGGAAGTGTCGCATGAAGGACCGCCGCTAGCCGCCCTCCGACAAAGGTCGGATCGACTGTTCGGTCGCCAGATTGCGGATCAGTTCGGACAAGGTGCGGCCGTCGGCGGGGTGACGCCAGTCGGGCGCCACGTCGGCCAGCGGCAGCAGCACGAAGGCGCGCTCCTGCAGGCGCGGATGCGGCAGGAGCGGCGGGGCATCGGTCCGCACGAGGTCGCGATAGGCGATGAGATCGAGATCGAGGATGCGGGCCTCGTTGACCGCGCGCCGCTCGCGCCCAAACCGCCGCTCGACCTCATGCAGTAGCGCCAGCAGGTCCACGGGAGACAGTGACGTCTCCACGACCGCCACGCCGTTCACGAACCAGGGCTGGTCGGACAGCGGGACCGGCGCCGACTCGAACCAGCGCGAGCGCCTGATGATGCGCAGGCCACGTCTGGAAAGCTCTATTAGTGCTGCCTCGCAGACGGCGCGGGGCGGTCCGAACGCCGGGCTCGGTAAATTCGATCCAATCGCAATCAGAATGAGGTCCGGCAAGGCCTTGCTCCGGCGGAGATTTTTTCATCTTCCGCGCGCCGTTAACGAATGTTAAGGTTAGCAGAACAATAACGAAAAAATGCGACGAAATAACGATAAATCAAGAATTTGTGGGTAGGGTCTCCAGCAGACATTGAGACCCAAATCATTCCCGAGGCTCCACGTCATGAAGTTCTACCCGACCGAACGCATTGGTTTGTTCATCGACGGCGCAAATCTGTATGCCGCAGCGCGCGCACTCGGCTTCGATATCGACTACAAAAAGCTCCTCCAACTCTTTGCCGACAAGGCACATTTGGTCCGCGCCTTCTACTATACGGCGCTCATCGAGGACCAGGAGTACTCCCCCATCCGCCCGCTGGTCGACTGGCTCGACTACAACGGCTACACGATGGTGACCAAGCCGACCAAGGAGTTCACCGACGCCTCCGGCCGGCGCAAGATCAAGGGCAACATGGACATCGAGCTGGCCATCGACGTCATGGAGATGGCCGAGCGGCTGGATCATGTGGTGCTGTTCTCGGGCGACGGCGACTTCCGCCGCCTGGTCGAGGCGGTGCAGCGCAAGGGCGTGCGCGTGACCGTGGTCAGCACGATCCGTTCCTCCCCGCCGATGGTGGCCGACGAACTGCGCCGCCAAGCCGACGTGTTCGTCGAACTGGACGATCTCGCCAACAGCATCGCCCGCATGCACCAGCACGCGCACCCGCGGCCCGCCGCCGGCGGAAACGGCAACGGCGATGACGTAGCGACCGGCTCACGATAAGCTCCTCGGCCTGGACCTCCAGGCCGAGACCGTGACCGCCCACCCCGCTCCGCTCGAACCCCCAACCGATTGCCCCCTCTGCCCCCGCCTGGCGGCATTCCGCGCCGCTAACCGGACGGCCTATCCGGACTTTCACAACGAGCCCGTGCCGAGCTTCGGCCCCGACGATGCCGAGCTGCTGATCGTCGGGCTGGCGCCGGGTCTGAAGGGCGCCAACCGGACGGGGCGGCCGTTCACCGGCGACTATGCAGGCGACCTGCTCTACCGCACGCTGCTCGACTGCGGGTTGGCCCGGGGGAGCTATGAGCGGCGGCCCGATGACGGCCTCCGCCTCGTGAACTGCCGGGTCACGAACGCCGTGCGGTGTGTGCCGCCGGAGAACAAGCCGACGCCGGCGGAGGCGCGCACCTGCCGCCGGTTCCTCGAGAGCGAGCTTGCGAGCCTGACGCGGCTGAAGGCCATCCTGGCGCTCGGGCGCGTCGCCCACGATGCGGTCGTGGCGGCGGTCGGCGGCCGTGCCGCGGCATTCCGGTTCGGCCATTGCGGCGTGCACGCGCTGCCGAACGGGCTGCAGCTCATCGATAGCTACCACTGCTCGCGCTACAACACGCAGACCGGCGTGCTGACGGAGGCGACGTTCCGCACGGCCGTCGAGAGGGCGCGGGGTTACTTGACCGCTACCGGCCGAAGAAGTCGCGGGTCAGCAGCGCGCTGATATCGATCAGCTGACCCTGGATCCAGTCGACCCGCTCGTGCAGGCCCGCCTGCAGGATGGCCTTGGGCGTCTGCCCGAGGAGCGCGATGCGGATCCCGTCGAGCCGTTCCAGCGCCTCGCCGCCGCCGCGCAGGTTGTGGCGCTGGCGCAACTCGTGGAGGAAGCGGTCGAGCTCGTTGATGCAGTGGTGGACCGAGCGCGGGAACGCGCTGTGCAGCAAGAGAAAGCCGACGACGTCCATGAGCACGAGGCCGCGCGGATGCACCCGGCGGAAGGCGTGGTAGCCGGCGGCCGAGCGCAGCAGGGCCACCTCCTCGCCCGGCTCCAGGGGCGAGGCGGGCGAGGCCGACGCGGCGAGCCGGTGGTACTTGACGTCGAGCAGGCGGGTCGTCTGGTCGGCGCGCTCGATGTAGCGGCCGAGCTGATAGAAGTACCAGCCCTGGTCGCGGAAGAAGCTGCCCTCGGTGATGCCGGTGTGGGTCTGGCAGTTCGCCTTGATCGAGGTGAACAGGCGCGGGCGTTCCGGCAGCGTGAGGTCGTGCGGGCCGAGCCCGCGCAGCCAGTTGTAGAAGACGTTGAGCTGCGACCACAGCTCCGTGCTGATGAAGGGCCGCAGCGTGCGCGCGTTCTCGCGCGCATAGGTGATCGCATTCAGGATCGAGGTCGGATTGGCGGGATCGAGGACGTAGAAGTGGACGACCGCCTCGCCGTCGACCGCCCGGCCCGAAGCGGCGAAGCGGTCGAGGTCGCTGTTGATCTCTAGGACAGCCGCCCAGTCCTGGGCGCTGTCGTGGCGGCGGGCGGCGCCGTGGGTGACGTCGAGGATGCGGGCGAGGTTCTCGGCGCGCTCGACGTAGCGCGCCATCCAGAAGATGCAGTCGGCATAGCGGGCGAGCAGGCTAGACAAGGACCCACGTGTCTTTCGACCCGCCTCCTTGCGAGGAATTGACGATCAGCGAGCCCTGCCGCAGGGCGACGCGCGAGAGGCCGCCCGGCAGCACCCAGGTGCTGCGTCCCGTGACGGCGAAGGGGCGGAGATCGACATGGCGCGGCCGCACTCCGTCGTCCATCAGCGTAGGGCAGACCGAGAGCCGCACCATAGGCTGGCTGATGTAGTTGGCGGGATCGGCGCGTAGCCGCGCGCGCATCTCCGCGCGCTCCGCCGCCGAGGAGCGTGGTCCAACGACGATCCCGTAGCCGCCAGACTCGCCGACCGGCTTCACCACGAGCTCGTCGAGATGGTCGAGGGTGTACGCCAGCCCATCCGCCTCGCCGCAGATGTGGGTCTCGACGTTGGGGATGATGGCGTCCTGGTCGAGGTAATAGCGGATGAGGCGCGGCAGATAAGCGTAGACGGCCTTGTCGTCGCAGACGCCGGTGCCGACGGCGTTGGCGAGGCTGACATTGCCCTTGCGATAGGCCCGCATCAGGCCGGGCACGCCGAGCAGGCTGTCGGGGCGGAAGACCTCGGGGTCGATGAAGTCGTCGTTGATGCGGCGATAGATGACGTGCACCGGCGCCAGGCCGGCCGTCGTCTTCATGTACACGCGGTCGTTTTCGATGACGAGGTCGCCACCCTCGACCAGCGGCACGCCCATCTCGCGGGCGAGGAAGACATGCTCGAAATAGGCTGAGTTGTAGACGCCCGCCGACAGCAGCACGATCTGCGGAGAGTCGACGCCGGCGGGCGCGATCTCTGCCATGGCCTGACCGAGGCGCAGGCCGTAATCCTCGACCGGGCGGATGAAGACGTCGATAATGTCGGGGAAGGCGCGCTGCATGATGCGGCGGTTCTCCACGACGTAGGAGACGCCGGAGGGCGTGCGGCCGTTGTCCTCCAGCACCAGGAAGCGGCCGGCGTGGTCGCGCACGATGTCGGTGCCGCAGATATGGACGTAGGTGCCGCAGGGCACGTCGAAGCCCACCATCTCCGGCCGGTAGTTGCCGTTGCCGAGGACGAGGTCGCGCGGCACGACTCCGTCCTTCAGCACATGCTGGTCGTGATAGACGTCGTGGAGGAAGAGGTTGAGCGCCGCGACACGCTGGATCACGCCGGATTCGATCTGCTTCCATTCAGCCGCCGACAGGACGCGCGGGATGACGTCGAACGGCAGGATGCGGTCGATGGCGTCCTTCTCGGAATAGACGGTGAAGGTGACGCCGAGGTTGAACAGCTCGTTCTCGGCGTTGCGGGCGCGGCGGCGCAGTTCGTCGACGGGAATGCGGCCGAGGCGCTCGCGCAGCGGCTGGGTATGAGCGGCGGGCGCGTCGGGCCGGCCGAACAGCTCGCAGTAGTATTCGCCTGCGTCATAGCCGGAAAGCCAGTCGCCCGAAGGCTGGCCCATGAAACGACCCTGTCTCGATCGCGCAACAAACCTGCGATCATGACAGCCTAGGGGAAGTCGGGCGGCGCGATCAATCAAAACGCTGCGCTGCACAAGGCGTAGGCAGGCTGCCCGTCAGACGAGCAGTCCCTCGAGCCAGGGGCCGTCGGGCATGGCGTTGGCGAGCTGGGTCAGGTGCTCGTTCCACCACATCCCCTGCTCGCGCAGGTCGTAGTCGTCGAACTGACGCTCCCGCCAGCGGCGATCGCTGACGTGGTAGGTGACGAGGTCGAGCGGGAAGCCGACGTCGGAGGAGGAGAGCCGCGTGGAGTCGAAGGAGAGATAGGCGAGCTTTAGGGCGGTGCGCAGCGGCGTGTCGTAGTGCAGGGCGCGGTCGAGGATCGGCTTGCCGTAGCCGGTGACGCCGATGGAGAGATAGGGCGTGCGCTCGTCGACCTGGATCCAGTTACACTCGGGATAGACGAGAAACATCGTCGGCTCCTCGTCGCCCGCCAGTTGGCCGCCGATGATGGCGTGCAGGTTGAAGGCGATGTGCGAGTGCTCGAGGGCCTTGCGGTCTTCGTCGATGACGCGGCGGAGGCACTGGGTGTAGGCGCCGACGGCGTCGAGCATGGTCGCGTAGGGCGTGCCGGCGGCGCGGCGGTCGCGCTCCAGATAGGCGATCGCCTTGTCGCGCAGCGAGCGCAGGCCGGAGGTCATGATGAAGAACTGCGAGCCGTTGGGGCCGTGCAGGGTGACCTTGCGCGCGCTGGTGACCTGCGTGCCGCTGGTGATGCGGCCGTCGGCCAGGCCGATGAGGCCGTCGCGGACCTTGATGCCGAGACAGTAGGTCAAGGCGCGCTCTCCTCCTTCGCCGACCGAATCGCTTGATACACCAGAGCGGGGGTTTTCGTAAGCGGGGCGTCAGTCAGCGGCGCCGAGCCGCTTGGCAAGGAAGCGACTGTACGGAGCATCGGCCGGGTAGTCACCGAAGGCGCGAATCTCGCGGTAGCCGAGCGCGGCATAGAGACCGAGCGCTTCGGCCTGATAGATGCCGGTCTCGAGGCGCAGCGTGTGCAGGCCGAGCCGACGCGCCTCCGCCTCGATTGCCAGCAGCAGCCGCTTGCCGATGCCGAGGCCGCGGGCGGTGGGGTCCACGAACATGCGCTTGACCTCGCCGTAGCCCTCCTCTTCCAGCCGGAGCGCGCCACAGCCGACGGGCACGGCGTCCCTGCGGGCGACGAAGAAGCGGATCTCCGGGCCGCGCAGGCTCGCCACCTCCAGGATGTAGGTGCTCTCCGGCGGATAGAGCGCGCATAGGTAGCTGTCGAGCTGAGCCAGCAGCGCGACGACCTCCGGTTGCTCCGGCGGCTCGATGGCGACAGCAACCACGGCAGGCATGAGCATGAGTTAACGCCGCCCCGCGCCGGCCGACAACACGATTCTGCAAAACGACCCTATGGATCAAAAAATAGGCATTTTATTTCAAGCGATTAGCACCGACCAGTTTCGGTCCGAATCGGCACGGCAGCGACCGTTTTTTCGGGATAGCAGGCGGAATCGGACAGATTCTGCGCGTTAGCGCTTCTCGCGCAGGAGGCGGGCCTTGTCGCGCTGCCAGTCGCGCTCCTTCTCGGTGTCGCGCTTGTCGGTCTTGCGCTTGCCCTTGGCGAGGCCGAGCTGGACCTTGGCGATGCCGCGCTCGTTGAAGTAGAGCGACAGCGGCACCATGGTGACGCCGGCGCGCTGGACCGCGCCGGTCAGGCGGCCGACCTCGCGGCGCTTCAGCAGCAGCTTGCGCGGCCGCTTCGGCTCATGGCCGAAATGCCTGGCGGCCTTGTATTCCGGGATGTGGGCGTTGAAGAGGAAGATCTCGCCGCCCTGCGGCCCGGCATAGGCCTCGGCGATGCTGGCGCCGCCGGCGCGCAGCGACTTCACCTCGGTGCCCGTCAGCACGATGCCGGCCTCGAGCGTCTCCTCGATGAAATAGTCGTGGCGCGCCTTGCGGTTCTGAGCGGCGGCGCGGACGGGAGTTTGTTCTTTGGCCATCGATAATGCTCTTACGCCTCTCACAATTTGTCACCCCCGCGAAAGCGGGGGTCCAGGGCAACCGCTCGGTCGATCGCCCTGGACCCCCGCTTTCGCGGGGGTGACAAACTGAGTTTGAGTAACGCTGACTCTGCGCGTCAGTTCAGCAATCCCGCCGAGGTCATGGCGGAGCGGACGGCTTCCTTCGAGCGGTCGGCGATCTCGCAGAGCGGCAGACGCGCCTCAGGGGCGGCACGGCCGAGCAGGCTGGCGCCGTATTTCACCGGGCCGGGGCTGGTCTCGACGAACAGCGCCTTGTGCAGCGGCATCAGGCGCTCGTTGATCGAGTTCACGGTGTCGAGGTCGCGCCGCTGCCACGCTTTGTGCAGCTGGGAGCACAGGCGGGGCGCCACGTTCGCGGTGACGGAGATGCAGCCGTGGCCGCCCTGGGCCAGGAACGGCACCACCGTGCCGTCCTCGCCCGAGAGCTGGCAGAACTGCGCGCCGATGGCGATGCGCGTGAGCATGGGGCGCGTGAGGTCGGCGGTGGCGTCCTTCACGCCGACGATGCGCGGCAGCTTGGCGCAGCGCGCCATGGTCTCGACGGTCATGTCGACGGCGGTGCGCGGCGGCACGTTGTAGATGATGATGGGCATCTCGACGGCGTCGTGGATCGCCTTGAAGTGGCGATACTGCCCCTCCGGCGTCGGCTTGTTGTAGTAGGGCAGAACGACGAGGGCCGCATCGGCGCCCGCCTTCTTGGCGTGGCGCGTGAGACTGATGGCCTCGTCGGTCGAGTTCGAGCCGGTGCCGGCGATCACGGGCACGCGCTTGCCGGCCGCCTCGATGCAGAGCTCGACCACCCGCATATGCTCCTCGTGCGACAAGGTCGGGGACTCGCCGGTGGTGCCGACGGGGACGAGCGCGTCGGTGCCCTCCTTGATCTGCCAGTCCACGAAGTCCTGGAAGCACTTCTCGTCCACCCCGCCGTTGCGGAACGGCGTGATGAGCGCGGTGATGGACCCCTGGAACATCGCTTCCTCCCTCGGGACGACGTGCTCTTTTTGCAACCGTCCTATGATAGGGATCACAGACGAAAAGCCAACCGGCAGTTAAGGATTATTAACCATGATCTGGCAAGAATCGCGTTATATCTTCGCCACGGGTTTCGTCGCTTCGCCTGCCGGAAGGGTTTGATGTCAAGTCGTTGGGTCGGGTTCGCTCTCGCCGTTTTGGGCGCCATGGGCGCCAGTGCGCGTGTTTCGTCTGCTGCCACGTTGTCGGAAGCGGATCGCGCCAGCTATCAGTCCGCCTTCATCGCCGCCGAGGACGACAAATGGCCCGTCGCCGAGGCGTTTGCGCACAAGGCCAAGGACCCGCTGCTGGCCAAGGTGATCCTGTGGCTGGACTTGATGCGCTTCAATTCCGGCTACGACTTCTCGGACTATGCCGACTTCATGCAGGAGAATCCGGACTGGCCGAGCCAGGGGACGCTGCAGCTGCAGGCCGAGCTGGTGATGCCGAGCGACCTGCCGGCCAAGACGGTGCTCGCCTTCTTCGGCCAGCGCGAGCCGGAGACCTTTGCCGGCGCGACGCAGCTGGCGCGGGCGCTCCAGGCGGGCGGCGACAAGGCCCAGGCCACGGAGGTCGTGCGGCGCGCCTGGATCGAGCTCGACGGCGGCGAGGATGAAGAGAAGCAGTTCCTCGGCAAGTTCGGCGCGCAGCTGAGGGCGGAAGACCATGTCGCCCGCCTCGACCGCCTGCTGTGGGACAACAGGCAGGACGCGGCGAAGCGCATGACGAGCCGGGTCGACGGTGCGCACCGGGCGCTCGCCGAGGCGCGCATCGCCCTGCGCAACGAGAAGAAGAACGCCGACAAGCTGGTGGCGAAGGTGCCGAAGAGCCTGCAGCGCGACGCCGGCCTCATCTATGAGCGCGCCCGCTTCCGCCGCCGCAAGGAGAACTATACGGCGATCCCCGATCTCTTCTTCCCGCCGCTGAAGGAAGTGGCGCAGCCGGACATGTTGTGGCGCGAGATCGACGACGCGGCGCGGCGGGCGCTCGCGCGCGGCCAGGTGAAGGTCGCCTATAAGCTGGCGATCCAGCACGGCGCCACCGACGGCACGACCTTCGCCGAAGGCGAGTGGCTGGCCGGCTGGATCGCGCTCCGCTTCATGCACGATCCGAAGACAGCCTACACGCACTTCACGCGTCTGCATGGCGGCGTCGCCTCTCCGATCAGCAAGGCGCGCGCCGCCTATTGGGCCGGACGTGCCGCCGAGGAGCTGAAGAAGAAGCAGGATGCCAGCAGCTGGTACGCCGAAGCGGCGCAGTGGTCGACCGCCTATTACGGGCAGCTGGCGGCGCAGCGCTCGGGCCATCGCGGTCCGCTGCTGTTCGCGGCGGTGCCGGAGGCGAGCGGACCGCAGGCGGCCGAGTTCGGCAAGCGCGAGCTGGTGCGCATCGTGCAGCAGCTGCATGAGGTCGATCAGGCCGACCGCGCCAAGCCGTTCCTGCTGAAGCTGGTGGACCTGGCGAAGACGCCGACGGAGCATCGCCTGACCGCGGAGCTGGCAGCCTCGCTCGGGCGCGACGACCTGATGGTGGCGACCGCCAAGGCCTCGCGGCTCGACGGCGTGGAGCTGGTCGACCAGCTCTATCCGATGCTGCCGGTGCCGCCCGGCGACCCGGAGGCCGCCCTCACCCTGGCCATCATCCGGCAGGAGAGCGCCTTCCAGACGGATGCCCTGAGCCCGGCCGGCGCGCTCGGCCTGATGCAGCTGATGCCGGCGACGGCGAAATCGGTCGCCACCCAGCTCGGCCTGCCCTTCTCCAAGCCGCGGCTGACCGCCGACGCGACCTACAACATGACGCTCGGGCGCTCCTACCTCGACGGGCTGATCGAGGGCTATGGCGGCTCCTACGTGCTGGCCATCGCCGGCTATAACGCCGGGCCGCGGCGGGTGCAGGAGTGGCTCAGCCAGAACCGCGACCCGCGCCTGGACAGCGTGGACGCGATCGACTGGGTGGAGAGCATCCCGATCTCGGAGACGCGCAACTACGTGCAGCGAGTGCTGGAGAACCTGCAGGTCTACCGCGCCCGCCTCGGCGGCACGCAGATCGCGCTCTCGATCGAGCAGGATCTGAAGCGGTAGGCGGTGCGCCACCACGGCGCAACGAAGGGACGCAGGCGCAACAAACCAAGATAGCCGGCTTCAGGGACTGTGCGATAATCGGACACAGGGCCGACATCGGAAGACAGCTGTGATTGACCCCTAGCGGCGGTCTTCAGCGCGAGCTCGCTGAGCAGGTATTCGGAGTAGTCCGGGTCTGCAGCTTATGGAGACACGCTGCCGCCGGCGAAGTAGCTCGCGACGGCCAAGCGAAGCTGGTAAGTTGTTATTGTCAGGAGCTGGCGATGACATCCATTGACGAACGGCTTCTCGAAAACAAGATGACCGAGATAGAGCAGGGCCGTAGCTGGAGCCCGCGGGTCATCTCCAAGTTCGAAACGCTGATCCGCAGCGGCGATGAGGTCAGCGTCTACCGCGCCAATCCCCTGGCCTTCGCCCGCGATCGTGGCGTGGCTGAGCCCGAATCTATCGATCTGTTCCTCCATGCCGCTCGCGCCGGACTGGTCGACATGCATTGGGATATCCTCTGTCCCCATTCTGGTTTGGTGCTGGAGAGCTTCGGCAAGCTGCGCGCGCTCCGGAGTCACTTCGTCTGTGGACTGTGTGATATCGACGGTCAGACCGAACTCGACGACTTCATCGAGGTTTCCTTCTCTGTCTCACCGCAAGTCCGCCGCCTTGCACTCCACGACATCGACAATCTCTCGATCGAGGACCTGCACTGGAAGCTGAAATTCGCCAACAGCGGGCGACTGCCCGGCGGACAAACCCGATTCGTCGATATCCTGCGTCACTTCGTGCGCGCGATGACGTATCTTCCCCCAGGCCTTACCTCCGCGCTGCAGGCGGATATTGGGCCCGGGGCCCTTTCGGGCGTCAACGTTCAGACGCAGGCGGGCTTCGTGCTTCCAGTCGTGGACTCCATTGGTACCGCACCGACGACCAACTCTCCGACGATTGTTCGTGTCGCCTACGATGGCCAGCGCTTCAAGCCGGCTCTTTCGGCCTTGCCGCCCGGACCTGCGGTTTTCGAGATCACCAACACCGGCCCCAAGCGAGGGTCGTTGCTCTTGATCAATTGGCCGCCCGAGATCGTAGCCATGCCGGAGAAACCGGTGCTCCAATTCGACCCCTATGTCTCTGGCGGCATGCTGCTGACGCGGCAGACTTTCCGAAAGCTCTTCCGCTCCGAGCGCGTGGACGAGGAGGAAGGGCTCGGCATCCGGCAGGTGACGTTCTTGTTCACCGACTTGAAAGGTTCGACTGCGCTCTATGAGCGTCTCGGCGATCTCAATGCTTATGCTCTGGTCCGGCAACATTTCGCCCTGCTTGAGGCAGCCGCCCATCGACATGGTGGTGCCATCGTGAAGACCATTGGCGATGCTGTGATGGCAGCTTTTTCTCGGCCGGCCGACTCTGTGGCGGCTGCGCTCCGCATTCTGCAGGAAATTGGGCAATTCAATCGCGAGCGCGGCCAGCCCGACGTCATTCTCAAGATGGGCGCTCACTGTGGGCCGTCCATCGCAGTGACCCTTAACGAAAGTCTCGACTACTTCGGCCAGACCGTGAACATAGCCGCGCGCGTTCAGTCGTTCGCTGATGCCGGTCAAATCTGCTTGACGGAAGCGCTCTACACGGCGTCGGGCGTTCGCGAGCTGCTCGCGGGCCACGATATCGAGGAGTTCGGTGCGCCGCTGCGCGGCGTCGAGGGCAACGCGCGAGTCTA
>DATIXH010000290.1:0-11072 GCA_035518775.1 Candidatus Acidiferrum sp. | reverse complement strand
TCAGCGCCGGCCGATGCGCCCGAGCGTTTCCTTCGTCAGCTCTTCGATCGGTGCCCAGCTGCGCTGCGACGTCTCGGCCGCGATGCCCAGCAACTTGCTCGTCTCGTCGAGATATTGCCGCGTGGCGTTGCGGGCATAGTCGCACTCCAGGCGGAAGGCCTCGGTCGGATCGCCGCACTGCAGGACAGATCCCGAGAGATCCATGTTCTCGCGCAGGCGCGCCGAGGCGAATTGGGCCATTTCCTGGCCCATCGCCGTCATGCCGGTCCACAACGCTTCGCTCGCCTTCACAAAGGCGGCGATGTTGGCGCCGTTGCTATCGACGAGTGCGGCCAAGTCGGGCGTCACCGTCGCTGCGGGCGCTCCATTGCCGACGTCAGCCTTCTTCGCTTCCTTGGGCATTCCTAGTCCTCCGTCGCAAAATTCGTTTCGCTGCAAATGCCGTTGCGCGGACGAGATCCGGCGCGGGCCAGAATGGTCGTGCCCTGTCCCCCGATAACGATCGCGCGGAGTCAAAGCCGGTGAAGCCCGATCTCCCACAATTCTTTTTGTGCTGAAGCCGAGGCGACGATACGCGCCACAATGGTTAACCACAATAGGAGGAAATTCGGATTATTGCGGCTTTCTGACGTGTCAATTTCGTGATCGCTACGAAATATTGTAGATCACATGACAGAATCATGCTACATCTTGTGGCTGACGCGTTAACCATTGTTGGCTGGGGAACGGGCCACAGCACCGCCGGGTTCAGTCTTTGTTAGAGGGTTTCCCTCACCCTCCGCAGTCACAAGTCGCAGCGCAGTTTACGACCGCCCGGACCTAGTGGAGATGCACTTTGAGTGATCGCGTACATAACGCTCGCATCGCCGCTCTGTCGATGGCCAACGGCACTGCCCTGGCGAAGTTGTTGCGCGCGCATGGCCGCTGCGGCCATGCCGACGCGGTCGAAGCCGCACTTTCGGAAGTCGCAGAAATAGTCTCGACCGAAGTGGGCCGGCGCACGCTCAGCGAGGCGATGAGCTGGGTCAGCGACCAAGTCTGGAACTGCGAACAGCTCGCGACGGAAAGCGTCGCCCGTCATTGACGGAGCGCGCGCGCTCTGAATCCCGCGCTCTCATATTGAATCAGCCGGAAACTGGAGGCTCAATGGCGCTCGGTTGAGCGAACGTCGCTCGGCACCGAGTAGTTTGACGATGGAGTCGGCCGATGGCTTTCCCAGCACCGCTCTACGCGCTGGCGGCCGCGGCACTGTTCGGGCTTGCCACCCCGATTGCGAAGCTGCTGATCGGCGCGGCCGATCCCTGGCTGCTCGCCGGCCTGTTCTATCTCGGCTCGGGCCTCGGGCTGGCGGCGCTGCGGGCCGTGCGATCAGGGCGCAAGGCGGCGGCCGAGGCCGCGCTGTCGCGGCGGGACGCGCCCTGGCTTGCCGGCGCGATTCTCTTCGGCGGCATCGTCGGTCCCCTCCTGCTGATGGCCGGGCTGGCACGCACCGATGCGGCGAGCGCCTCGCTGCTGCTGACGCTCGAAGGCGCGGCAACCGCCCTGATCGCCTGGTTCGCGTTCCATGAGGGCGTCGACCGGCGCGTGGCCACCGGCATGGCGCTGATCGTTGCCGGCGCCATCGTCCTGGCTTGGCAGGGTGACGCCCGGGCAGCGGGGTTCCTCGGCCCGGCGGCGATCGTCGGCGCCTGCATCGCCTGGGGCATCGACAACAATCTGACCCGCAAGGTCGCCCTCGCCGATCCGCTGGAGATCGCCATGTACAAGGGGCTCGTCGCCGGCCCGATCAGCATCGCCTTAGCCGTTGCGCAGGGCGCGGCAGTGCCTGGGCTCGCTGTCGTTGGCGCTGCCGCCCTCGTCGGGTTTCTCGGCTACGGCATCAGCCTCGTCCTGTTCGTGATCGCGCTGCGGCACTTGGGCACGGCGCGCACGGGTGCCTATTTCTCGACGGCACCTTTCGTGGGAGCGGCCGCGGCGATCCCGCTGCTGGCGGAGCCGCTGTCGGCGACGCTGCTGATTGCAGGCGTCCTCATGGGCACTGGCGTATGGCTGCATCTCACTGAGCGCCATGCGCATGAGCACGAGCATGAAGCGCTGGAGCACGAGCATCGCCACACGCATGACGAGCATCACCGCCATGTGCATGCGGCGGACGATCCACCGGGCGAGCTGCACAGCCACCGCCATGCACACGGCCCCTTGCGTCACGCCCACGCCCACATGCCCGACAGCCATCATCGCCACAGCCACTGACCGCACCGCGCACCAGCGTCAGTCTTGACCGGCCGCGGCCGGCGGGCCTAGAGTTGACTGGTATGATAGGTATACCAGTCCCACTCGGCGCCATCCGTCGGCGCCGACTCTACGAGGAAGTCGCGGGCCGCCTCGAGGCGATGATCCAGGAGGGTCACTACTCGCCGGGCGATCAGCTGCCGTCGGAGCGCGAGCTGATGAAGCAGTTCGGCGTCGGCCGGCCCGCAGTGCGCGAGGCGCTGTTCGCGCTGCAGAAGATGGGGCTGGTGGCGATCAACAGCGGCGAGCGCGCGCGCGTCACCCAGCCGACGCCGAAGGTGGTCTTCGAATCGCTGGCCGGCGCGGCGCGGCACCTGCTGGGCGCGCCCGACGGCGTGCGCCACTTCCAGGAGGCGCGCGCCTTCTTCGAGATCGGCCTCGCGCGCTACGCGGCCGAGCACGCTACCGAAGCGGACGTCGAGGCGCTCCGGGACGCGCTCGAAACCAACCGCAAATCGATCGACAATCTCTACGCCTTCGAGCGGACCGACGTCGCGTTCCACTACGTGCTGGCGGTGATTCCCCGCAACCCGATCTTTACCGCGATCCATGAGGCCATCGCGGCCTGGCTGACCGAGCAGCGCACGATCACCCTGCGCACGCCGGGGCAGAAGTTCGTCGCCTGCCACGCGCACGAGGCGATCTACGAGGCCATCGCGGCGCGCGATCCCGACCGGGCCGAGCGCGCCATGCGCGCCCATCTCGATCAGGTGGTCGAGACCTATTGGCACACACAGGAAGAAGAACATGGGAGGATACGTCGTCATCGTGGACTTCCGGCTGAAGGCCGGAACGTTCGATCGCTTCCGCAAGCTCATCGTCGAAAACGCGCGCGCGTCGCTGCGCGATGAACCGGGCTGCCGCCAGTTCGACGTCGTGATCCCCAGCGGGGACGCCGACCGGGTGCTGCTCTACGAGATCTACGACGATGCGGCCGCCTTCGAGGTCCACAAGCGCACGCCGCACTTCGCGTCGTTCGACCGCGACAGCGCGCCGTTCGTGGCGGCAAAGGCCGTGACGCTCGGGCGGGTGGATGACGGGGACGCCGGCGGCTGACGGCGTCGCGGTTAAGCAGAAGGGCCGGTTTGCCGGCCGCGGGGGAGGATAGACGGAACATGGCGCAATCGGGTCTCAAGGCTTTGGCCGGCAAGAAACGGCTGAAGGTAGGGCATTTCATCGTCGAGTTCGCCACGCCCGGGATCGGGCACATCATGAAGAACGCCGGCTGTGACTTCGTGCTGTTCGATCTCGAGCACAGCGGCTTCGGCTTCGAGACGACCAAGAGCGCGCTGCGCTACATGCAGGCCGCCGACCTGCCGGCGATCGTGCGGGCGCCGTCCAAGGCCTACCACCACATCGCGCGCGCTTGCGACATGGGCGCCGAGGGCGTGATGCTGCCGATGGTCGGCTCGGCCGACGAGGCCAAGAAGATCCTCGAGGCCATCAAATACTATCCGGAGGGCAGCCGCGGCGTGGCGCTGCAGGTGGCACATGACGACTATCGCCCGGGACCCGTGCCACAGAAGTTCGCCGCAGCCAACAAGCGCACGACCTTCTTCGCGCAGATCGAGACCGCCGACGGTGTCAAGAACGCCGACGCCATCGCGGCGGTCGATGGCGTCGACTGCCTATGGGTCGGCCATTTCGACCTCAGCGTATCCCTCGGCATCCCCGGCGAGTTCGACAATCCGAAGTTCACCAAGGCGATCGACCGCGTGATCGCCGCGACCCGCAAGCACGGCAAGGCGCTGGGGCGCCTGGTCCCGACGGTCGAGCAGGGCGTCGCCTTGTATCAGGCCGGCTTCGACTTCATCTGCTATTCGGGCGACGTCTGGGTGCTGCAGAACGCGCTGACCGACGCGGTCGCGCGCCTGCACGCCGGCACCAAGGGCCGCAAGGGCAAGTAGCGGGAGGCGCGCATGGCCAAATTCCGGGTGGCGCTGAGCGGCGATTTCGTGAAGGCCGATGGAAGCCCGACCTTTCCGATGTTCGACCTCGCGCCCCTGCGCAGCGAGCCGAACGTCGAGGTCGACTTCGTTGCGCCGGTCGACGGAGTGATGCCCGCGGCGGGCCTCGCCGGGCACGACGCGCTCATCCTCCTGACGCCGAAGTTCGACAGGAGCAGCGTGCCGGCCGACGGCCGGCTCGCCATCGTCGCGCGCTTCGGCGTCGGTTACGACAGCGTCGACGTCGATACCTGCACGAAGCAAAACATCGCGCTCGCGATCACGCCCGACGGCGTGCGGCGCCCGGTGGCGGCGGCCATCCTGACCTTCATCCTGGCGCTCGGCGGCAAGATGATGGTCAAGGACAAGCTCACGCGCGGCGGGCCGGCGGAATTCGCCAAGAAGACGCAGCATATGGGCGTCGGCCTCGTCGGCCGCACCCTGGGCTCGGTCGGCATCGGCAACATCGGCGCCGAGATGTTCCGGCTGTGCAAGCCGCTCGACATGAACTTCATCGCTCATGATCCCTTCGCGGATCAGAAGGTCGCGGATTCGCTGGGCGTCAGGCTCGTCGACCTCGAGACGGTCTTCCGCGAGTCCGACTTCGTCACCGTCAACTGTCCGCTGACGCCGGAGACGACCCGTTTGGTCAACGCGGAGCGGCTGGCGCTGATGAAGCCGACGGCCTATCTCATCAACACCGCGCGCGGACCGATCGTCGACCAGAAGGCACTGGTCAAGGTGCTGCAGGAGCGGCGCATCGCTGGCGCGGGCCTCGACGTGTTCGATCCCGAGCCGCCGCCCGCCGACGATCCCGTCCTCAAGCTCGACAACGTCATCCTCGCGCCGCATGCCCTGTGCTGGACCGACCAGTGCTTCGCCGGCATCGGCGCGTCCGACGTGAAGGCCGTGCTCGACGTCATGCATGGGCGCGACCCCGTCGGCATCGTCAACCGCGCGGTATTGTCCACGCCCGGCTGGCGTAAGCGCCTCGAAGGCTATCGCGCCAGCTTCGGCGCCTAGCGTCTGCTCGCAGGGAGGGCAGCGCCGCAGAGAAACGGAGATCCATCAAACACCGGTGGCAACAGCCGGTGCGCATAGTGCCAAGCAGGGAGGGCAAGAATGAAACTGTTGAAAGGACTGATGCTGACCGCAGCCGCTGTCGTGGCGGTCGGCTGGACGGCATCCGCGTGGGCCCAGAGCGCCGCCGAGCGCGCCGTGAACGAGGCCAAGAAGTATTCCGGCACCACCATCACGATCGTTTGGGAGGCCGGCCTGCAATCGCTCGATCCGACGCACTTCTCCGGCCCGAAATGGAAGGAGCTGACCGGCATCGACGTTAAGGTCGTCGAGGTCGCGACGGCCGAGATGTTCACCAAGATCATGCAGGACTATCGCTCGGGGGCCGGCGCCTATGACGCGCTGAACGTGATCCCGGCCTGGATGCCCGATCTCGCCAATGCAGGCGCGCTCGAGGACCTGGATCCCTATGTCGACAAGTACGGCTATCGCGACGAACTGCAGAAGATCGCGCCCACCTATCGCGACAACCAGATGAAGGTCGGCGACAAGATCTTCGGCTTTCCGGACGACGGCGACGTCTTCCTCATGTACTACCGGAAGGACGTTTTCGAGGACGCGGCGACCAAGGACGCGTTCAAGGCCAAGTACGGCTATGACCTGGCTCCGCCGAAGACCTGGAAGGAGTTCGACGACGTCGGTGAGTTCCTGACCGAGAAGAACCAGCCGAACATGTACGGTGCGGGATTCTTCCGCATCCCCCCTTACACCATGTTCATGTTCGAGGAGCGCTTCCGCAATGAAGGCGGCAAGTTCTTCGACGCCGACTCGATGAAGGCGACGATAAACAGCGATGTCGGCGTCAAGGTCTTCACCGACATGCGGAACGAGAACAAGTTCATGCCGCCGGGCGTAGAGCAGTGGGGCTTTGTCGAAAATCTGGCGGCCTTCCTGCAGGGACAGACGGCGATGACCATCTCCTGGCCGCCCTATGGTCGCTGGGCCGAGGGCTACGGCTCGGATCAGGAAGCGCTGAATTGGGTTCCGAAGACGCAGATCGCCGGCAAGGTCGGCTACGCCTTGCCGCCGGGCGGCCATCCGGAGCTGGCGGCCGGCTTCGCGCTCTCAGTGTCTTCCACCAGCAAGAACAAGGATGCCGCCTACCTCTTCATCCAGTGGCTGAACAGTGAGGACATCAGCACGCAACGCGTGCAACTGCCTTATACGCTGCGCGATCCGTTCCGCACTTCGCACTATTCCAGTCCCGAGTATCTGTCGCGCTGGCCGAACGCCAAGGACTATCTGGCCGCATTGAAGTCCGCATCGGAGACGGGCCTGCTCGACCTGTCGCTGCTGCAGACCGACAAATATGAGGAGGTGCTGCGGCAATCCATCAGCAAGCTTTGGGCAGGCGACGATCCCAAGGCGATCCTAGACCAGGCCGCGAGCGACTGGGACGCCATCACAGACAAAATCGGCGTCGACAAGCAGAAGGCCGTGTATCAGGCCTGGGCGTCCAAGTCCGGCGCTTATCCGCAGTAGCGTCGATCGTGTACGGCTGTAGGGGCGACCATCCGGTCGCCCCTAACGATCCGAACATATAGCGGGCATGGCTCACACCTCCACAACAGCAGCGGCAGAATCGACGCTGGCGTATCCTGGCCGCGCGCCTGATCGGTATTTCAAGTGGTGGATCATCGCACCGGCGATTTTCCTGCTGTTGTTCGTCGGCCTGTTTCCGTTGATCTATTCGCTCGGAGTCAGCTTCCAGCACAGGACCATGCTGGAGGACGACAAGTCGTTTGCGGGATTCCTCAACTATGCGCAGCTGTTCAAGGATGTCCGTCTCTGGCAATCGCTGCTGCATACCGCCGTCATCACGGCGGTCGCGCTTCCCGTCGAACTGGTCCTTGGCATGCTGATGGCGCAGCTGTTCCTCGAACGGCTGCCGGGGCGGCAAGTTTTCGTTTCTCTGCTGGTGTTGCCCACGGTGATTTCGCCGATCGTTGCCGGCGCCACTTGGCGCCTGCTGTTCGACAACCGCTACGGTCCGATCAACCAGATCATCGGCTGGTTCGCCGGCAAGCCGGTGGCGGCGCTGTGGATCGTGAAGCCCGATCTCGTCTATCCCGCGATCATCCTGTGCGAAGTCTGGCAGTGGACGCCCTTCATGTTCCTTATTCTGCTGGCGGCGCTCTCCAACGTCGACAAATCGCTGACCGAGGCGGCGGAGATCGACGGCGCTGGTTATTGGCGCATCTTCGTCAGGATCGTGCTGCCGGCGATCTGGCCGGTGATGGCGATTGCCCTGCTTATCCGTGGCCTAGATCTCGTGCGCATCTTCGACATTATCTGGGCGCTGACGCAGGGCGGGCCGGGCACGATGACGGAGACGATCTCGATCTATACCTATGTGCAGGGTTTCCAGCAGTTCGAGCTCAGCTACACGGCGGCGATCGCATTCCTCGTCATCGTGCTGCTCACGATCATCGTCACCTGGGCGATCCGCCGCATGGGGCTGGCGAAATGATCCCGCAACGACCGCTCCTGCACAGGCCCGGCCCCGTGCTCGCGCTGCGCTACGCGGCCGCGCTCGCGCTGACCATCTTCTTCGTGTTCCCCGTCTACTGGCTGTTCAGCATCTCCTTCAAGACGCCGGCCGAGATCTTCCACTTCCCGCCGGTCTGGTATCCGCAGAGCATCCAGTTCGCCAACTATCAGGTCCTGTTCAAGGACGGTGACGCCACAACCGTGTGGAACAGCCTGGTGCTGGCCGGCGTGAGCACGGTCATCGCCATGCTTCTCGGCACCATGGCCGCCTACAGCCTCGTGCGCTTCAAGACCGGCGGCGAGAACCTCGCGGTCTGGATCATCTCGCAGCGCATGATGCCGCCGATCGCCATCGTCTTCCCGATCTTCCTGCTCTACGTCTACTTCGGCTGGGTCGACAGCTACCACGGCCTTATCATCCTCTACACGGCCTTCAGCCTGCCCTACGTCATCTGGATGATGCGCGGCTATATCGAGGACATCCCGGTCGAACTCGAGGAAAGCGCTCTGGTCGATGGCTGCACGCGCTGGCAGGTGCTGTGGCGCGTGGTGTTCCCGATGGCGCGTACGGGGTTGTTCGCGACGGCGGTGTTCACCTTCGTGTTCGCCTGGAACGACTTCCTGTTCGCGCTGGTGCTGACCCGCACCGAGGTCATCACCTACACGGTCCAGGTGACCCACTATTTCGGCGGCCAGTCCAACTTCTGGGCCAAGATCGCGGCCATGTCGGTGCTGGGTACGGTGCCCGTGTTCTTCACCGTGGCGACGCTGCAGCGCTACCTCGTGCGCGGCATCTCCATGGGCGCGGTGAAGGGATGAGACGGAGCAAGGACAAGCGATGGCCGACCTGAAGATCACGGGACTTCACAAGCGCTACGGGCCGGTGCATGCGGTGCGTGGCGTCGATCTCGAGATTCCCGCCGGCGAGTTCACCGTGCTGGTGGGGCCTTCGGGCTGCGGCAAGAGCACGCTGCTGCGCACGATCGCCGGCCTGGAAGAGGCGGATGCCGGCACGATCGAGATCGGCGGCAGGGTCGTGAACTACGTGCGGCCGCGCGACCGCGATATCGCCATGGTGTTCCAGAATTACGCGCTTTACCCCTACATGAACGTCTACGAGAACATCGCTTTCGGCCTGCGCGCACGCAAGACGGCGGCGGCCGAGATCGACCAGCGGGTGCGGCGGGCGGCGGACATGCTCGCCATTTCCGGCCTCCTGGACCGGCTGCCGCGGCAGCTCTCGGGCGGCCAGCGCCAGCGCGTCGCCATCGGGCGGGCCATCGTGCGCAATGCCCGCCTGTTCCTGTTCGACGAGCCGCTGTCCAACCTGGACGCCCAGCTGCGCGACGAAATGCGGAGCGAAATCAAGCGATTGCACCAGGAAATCGGCACCACCATGATCTACGTGACGCACGATCAGATCGAGGCGATGACGCTCGCTGACCGTATCGTCCTGCTGAAGGACGGCCAGATCGAGCAGCAGGGCGCGCCGCTCGATCTGTTCGAGCGCCCGGCCACCCGCTTCGTCGCGGGATTCCTGGGCTCGCCCAAGATGAACTTCGTGCCCGCCACGGTCGTCGACTTGGCCGGCGCGATCGGCCTGCAATTGAACGATGGCAAGGGGTTGACTCTCCCGGCCAGCGTCCGGAGCCGCTGTGCGGCGGCCCTCGGGCGGCCGGTTGTCCTCGGCGTCAGGCCCGAGCACATGGCGCGGGCGCGCGACGGGGCGGAGGCCCCCGGACATGCCCGGCTGGCCACCACCGTCGAGCTGATCCAACCAACGGGATCAAGGACCTACATCACCTTCGCGCTGGGCGGCACGTCGGTCATGGCGGAGGTCGAGCCCCATGACGTCCACCGGCCCGGCGACCCCATCGCCATCGATCTGGACCTGAATCGCGCGGTCCTGATCGATCCCGACACGAATCGGGTAATATGACTCCTGCTTGACGATTCGCGCGGCGGTTGTGTCGGGGGAGAGAGGCATGCCAGCCAAGAAACCAAATCGGGCCATCAAGCTGTTCGGGACGACGGTGCCCGACAGCAAGGGGAGGTTGTTACGCGCCGGACCATTGTCCGCCATCCTGGACAACGGCGCACTGCGTTATGTGCGGCTGAACGATGTGGAGGTGCTGCGCGCCATCGCCTTCCTGGTGCGCGACGAGAACTGGGGCACCTTCAGCCCGGACATCGCCAAGCTGGCTGTGAAGCAGGGCAAGAGCGGGTTCGAGGTGAGCTATGAGGCGCGCTGCACCGATGCCAAGCGGGCGCTCACCTACAAAGCCCACATCACCGCGACGGCCGATGGCAATCTGCGCTTCGACGCGACGGCCTTGCCACTGACCGATTTCCTGACCAACCGCACCGGCTTCGTCGTGTTGCATCCGCTGAAGGGGGTGGCCGGCTGCCCGGTCGAAGTTCTCCATGTCGACGGCCGCAAGGTGAAGGACGAATTCCCCGCCATCGTCAATCCGGTGCAACCCTTCTACGACATCCGGGCGCTCAGCCACGAAGCAGTGCCGGGCGTGTGGGCGACCTGCCGCATGGAAGGCGACACCTTCGAGATGGAGGACCACCGCAACTGGACGGACGCGTCATTCAAGACCTATGTCCGGCCGCTGGCGCTGCCCTGGCCCTATACGCTGCCGGCGGGCAGCGAGATCAAGCAATCGGTGAGCCTGAGCTTCGCCGGCAAGCTGCCGAAGCCGAAGGCGGCGACGGGCGCCAAGGCCGTTGCCGTCGACGTCGGCCGCGCCGGCAGCCTGGGCCTGCCGAAGATCGGCCTCGGCGTCGGCGCCGAGGAGGCCGATGCCGCGATCGCCGCGGCCGAACTCATCAAAGCCGCGGAGCCGCAGATCCTCGTGTGCCAGGTCGATGGCCGCCAGGGCAACGGCCTGAGCGTGCTGCGGCGCTATCGCCGGCTCGCCGATGCGACCGGGGCTGATGTCGTGCTGGAGATCATCCTGCCGGGGCAGCAGGCGCCAGAGATCGAGCTCGGCCGCATCGCCCGCGACGTCAATGACAGCGGCATCGTGCCGGCCGCCATCGCGGTGTCGCCGGCGGCCGACCTCAAGGGCGTGCTGCCGGGCAGCCGTGGGCCCAGGGTGCCGGAACTGGCCGACATCTACCGGGCGGCGCGCTCGGCCTTCCCGGGCATCCCACTCGGCGGCGGCGTGTTTTCCTTCTTCACGGAACTCAATCGCAAGCGGCCGCCGGCCGACATGCTCGATTTCGTCACGCACACCACGGCGCCGATCGTGCACG
>DATIXH010000289.1:0-12765 GCA_035518775.1 Candidatus Acidiferrum sp. | reverse complement strand
CACTGCTCTGCGACTTTCCGGTAGAAGCTACGCGGCTCGCGTGCTGAATTCCTGCGAGTCAACGACCGCCTTTCGGCGAAACGATGTTCGACTCGTTCGTCAGTTGCTGGTCGTGCCTGACGTTCCGCCCGACGTTCCAGTGCCCTGGTCGGTCGTGGCGGGCGGCGTGCTCGAGCCGCTGGTTGTAGAGGAGCCTTCCTCCGTCTTCTTGCAAGCCGCCAGTGCCAGGCCACCCACAAGGGCCAGCACCGTCAGAATTCTGATCGACATACTCATCCGGGAACCTCCAGACTGAACGGATTGTACAACAGTGAGAATAAACGCCCCCTAATTGTGGCCTCGTGACAAAAAAAGGGCAATACCCCTGCACGCGACCGGCCCGCAACCATAGGAGTTTGCAGGCTCGGGTGCCGAATTCCCCACTGTCAGGCGATAACTAGTCCCTTAAGCCGCCAAGATCAAGTACGCCGTAACGCTAGGACAGGAATCTTCGCGACCACGGCCATCGCTATCAGACCGCGTGGCTCAGGTCCTTGATCGTCGCTTGCGGTCCGCACAGCGCGCAGGCCGGGTCGCGCTTCACCCTGATTTTGCGGAACGTGGTCGCGAGCGCATCGTAGATCAGCAGGTGGCCCGAGAGGCTGTCGCCGATGCCGAGCAGCTCCTTCAAGACTTCCGTCGCCTGCAGGCACCCCACCGTGCCCGCGAGGGCGCCGAGGATGCCGGCCTGCTCGCAGCGCGGAATAAGGTCCTCCGGCGGCCGCTCCGGGAACAGGCAGCGGTAGCAGGGGTGCGGGTCGCCGAGGTAGGCCTTGTAGGTCGAGATCTGCGCGTCGAAGCGCAGCAGCGCGGCGGAGGCCAGGGGCTTGCGCAGCAGATAGCAGGCATCGTTGAGCAGGAAGCGCGTCGCGAAGTTGTCGCTGCCGTCGGCGACCATATCGTAGTCGGCGATGATCGCCATCGCGTTGTCGGCCGTGAGCCGAGCCTTCATCTGAATCACGCGCACGTCCGGATTGATGGCCGCCACCATCGCGGCGGCGCTCGCGACCTTGGGAAGGCCGACGCGTTCGGTCGTATGGATCACCTGGCGCTGCAGATTCGACAGCTCGACCACATCGTCGTCGATGACGCCGAGCGTGCCGACGCCGGCGGCGGCCAGGTAGAGCAGCAGCGGCGCGCCCAGGCCGCCGGCGCCCACGACGAGCACGCGCGACGACAGGAGACGCGTCTGCCCTTCCTCGCCGACTTCGTCGAGAATCAGGTGGCGCGCGTAGCGTTCGAACTGGGTATCCGTGAGTTCCATGGGATCAGCGCGACAATTCGTCGGAGGTGCCGGTGGAGCCGAAGCCGCCGGCCCCGCGCTCGCTCGGTGGCAATCGCTCCGTCACCGCCCAGGTGGCCCGCGCGACCGGCGCGACCACGAGCTGTGCGATGCGGTCGCCGCGCCGCACCGTAAAGGGGCCCGCGCCGAGATTGATGAGGATCACGCCGATCTCGCCCCGATAGTCGGCGTCGATCGTGCCGGGGCTGTTCAGCACGGTGATGCCGGCCTTGAGCGCGAGGCCCGAGCGGGGCCGGATCTGCGCCTCGAACTCCGCCGGCAGGGCGATGGCCAAGCCCGTACCGATCACGGCACGGTCGCCCGGTGCCAGGACCAGATCCACCGCCACGGCGGCCAGCAGATCGAGGCCGGAGGCGGCCGCGCTCGCGTAGCTCGGCAGCGGCAGGCCCTCGCCGTTCGGCAATCGCATCAGCGGGACGGTGATGGGCCGCGCCGTCAAGTCTGCGCCGCGAAGTGCCGGACGATGCGGTCGGCGAGGCGCTCGGCCACCTCGACCTTCGACAGCGTCGGCCAGTCTTCGACCGCGCCGTCGGAGATCAGATGCACCGTGTTCTGCCGCCCACCGAAGGTGCCGGTCTCCGGAGAAACATCGTTGGCGAGGATCCAATCGCACCCCTTGGCGGCGCGCTTGGCCACCGCGTTCTCCACCACCCGCTCGGTCTCCGCGGCGAAGCCGATGACGAGCCGCGGCCGGGCGTTGCCGGTGGCGGAGAGCATCGTCAGGATGTCGGGATTGGCAGCGAGTTCCAGCCGCGGCGGCTTGCCGCCGCCCTTCTTCAGTTTCTGTGCCGCCGGATTGGCGATCTTCCAGTCGGCGACGGCGGCTGCGCATACGGCCACGTCCGCCGGCAGCGCGGCCCGGCACGAGGCCAGCATCTCTTCGGCGGTTTCCACACGGCGCACGGTCACGCCCGCAGGATCCGGCTCGGCCGTCGGCCCGGACACCAGCACGGTCTCGGCGCCGCGCCGCGCCAGGGCCGCGGCAATGGCGTGCCCCTGCCGTCCGGAGGAACGGTTGCCGATGTAACGCACGGGATCGATCGGCTCATGGGTCGGACCGCTCGTGACGAGTGCGCGCCGGCCGCTCAGCGGACCCGCCGCGAGCTCGGCTTCGATCGCCGCGAGGATCTCCGCCGGCTCGGCCATGCGCCCGAGCCCGAACTCGCCGCAGGCCATCGCTCCTTCGCCCGGCCCGACCCGCCGCACGCCGCGACTCTCGAGCAGGGCGAGGTTCGCCTGGGTGGCCGGGTGGTGCCACATCCGCCAGTTCATGGCCGGCGCGATCAACGCCGCCTTGTCGCTGGCCAACAGCGCCGTCGTGGCAAGATCGTCGGCCATACCCTGAGCCATCTTGGCGATGATGTCGGCGCTCGCCGGCGCCACGACGACCAGGTCGGCCTCGCGCGTCAGGCGGATGTGCCCCATCTCGCTTTCGTCGGTCAGGGAGAAGAGCTCGGTATAGACCTTGTCCTCGCTGAGGGCCGCCAGCGACAGGGCGGTCACGAACTCGGCCCCACCCTTGGTCAGGACACAGCGCACGGCCGCGCCCCGCTCGCGCAGCCGGCGGATAAGCTCCAGGGACTTGTAGGCCGCGATCCCGCCGGCAACGACCAGAAGAATTCGTTTGCCCGTCAACATGGTTGGATATTAGCCGCTTTGCGGGTCACGGCGCCATACGAGCGCGTGGGATGGTCCGCAGGACAGCCTTGGACGTACGCTGGGCACCCCTGCGAATTCGGCATTGACTTTGAGCCGGTCCGTCACTACGTTTTGCGTCAGCGCTGATTTGAGCTTCCAGCTTGCGGGCGCTTTATAAATGCAGCTAAAGCGGTGACGCAACCCGTCCCAGCCGATAGCTGCGACGGGTTTTCTGTTTTGGGCCTGGTCCACCCGATGAAACGGACCCGCGGGATTTGATTGGGCAGCTTGCGCCGCGTCACCAACCGCTAAAGCGCCACGGACGTGCTCCGTGGGCCCGACAACTTGGCCAAGGAGTGCGTCTATGCTGCATACCCTGATCGAATCCGCCAATCCGCCCGCCGCCGTCGAATCGTCGGGGCTCGTCGCGCAACAACCGTCTGACAGCTCCCGGGAACCCGCCACCGCGCCGACGCCGACCCGCGAGGAGGACCAGCGCCCCTCGCCTGTCTGCGCGGCTCGTTGGGCCTACTGATCCCGTTCGGCAGTCCTTTTCGGACGGTCTCCATGTCGAGCGGCGAGACGGCCATCGTCCGGGCGTCTGCGGGCGCGAGCGGACGGAGTTTCGAAACCGAGGTCGCGCATCTGCGGCGGCTCTATGGTCACTTGGCGGCCCAGCCTTTGCTGCGCGCCCTGATCGCAGAGGAATTCGCCGGGCGCATCGCCGCGGTTTCGTCGTTCGGCGCGGAATCGGCCGTCATCCTCGCCCTGATCGCGGAGATCGATCCCGCGACACCCGTGATCTTCCTCGATACCGGCTGGCACTTTCCTGAGACGATCGCCTATCGCGACCGCCTGACCACGTTGCTCGGCCTGACCAATCTTCGCTCGGTGGCGCCGGCGCCGGCGGACTTGCAGCGCGAGGACCGCGACAGCCGCCTCCATGCCACCGATCCTGATCGCTGCTGCCATATCCGCAAGGTGCTGCCGCTGGAACGCGCGCTGGCCGGGTTCGACGCCTGGATCACGGGCCGCAAGCGCTACCATGGTGGCGAGCGCAGCCGGCTCGAACTCATCGAAGACATCGATGGACGCATCAAGGTCAATCCTCTGGCCGGCTGGACCCAGGCGCAGATCGCGGCCGAATTCCGCGCGCGTGGCCTGCCTGTCCATCCCCTGGTCACCCAGGGATATCCGTCGATCGGCTGCGCCCCCTGCACCTCGCAGGCGGCCAATGACGGTGTGCGCTCCGGCCGCTGGATCGACCGCGAGAAGACCGAATGCGGCATCCACGGCGCCAAATGGGCGCGCGCCGAGCGCGACGGAGAGCGAGAGCCGGCGGCTTCTTCTTCCTGAGTCCCTCGACTGTCAGAAGATCGCCGCGACAGCGACGGCCAGAGCGATGAGCGCGGCCGCGAGCGCCCACCAGGCCGCGGCGCTCGTTCTCTGCCCCCGTCCGAAGCCGCCGAGCGCGTCCGGATGCAGGCGGATGCCGTGGCTCGTCAGCTGTCCCGCGATCTTTTCGACGTTCGCGAAGAGGGCCGGCAGCCGCTCGACCGCCTGCAGTACCTCGCCGGCCGCGTTGCGCAGCCGCGCCTCGGGTCCCCGGTTCTCGCGCATCCACTCTTCAACCAGGGGTTGCGCCAGCGTCCAGATATTGAGGTCGGGATTGAGGCGGCGGCTGACGCCTTCCGCCATCAGCATGTTCTTCTGCAACAGCAGCAGCTGCGGCTGCACCTCCATGTCGAAGGCCTCGGCGATGCCGAACAGCTGGCCGAGGACGCGCGCGAACGAGATCTCGTTCAGCGGCCGTCCGAAGATCGGCTCGCCGATCGAACGGCAGGCCTGGGCGAAATTCTCCAGCGACTGGTGCGACGGCACATAGCCGGCGGCGAAATGCACCTCGGCCACGCGTCGGTAATTGCGCTCGATGAAGGCCAGCAGCATGTCCGCGAGGTAGTAGCGCGTCTTGCGGTCGAGCCGCCCCATGATGCCGAAATCGACAGCGCCGATATTGCCGCTGCTGTCCACGAACATGTTGCCGGGATGCTGGTCGGCATGGAAATAGCCGTCGCGGAACACCTGCTTGAAGAAGATGGCGGCCGCCTTGGCCAGAACCGCGTCGATGTCATGGCCGGCGGCGACCAGGGCCGGCGCGTCATCCATCGGAATTCCCGTGAGCCGTTCCTGAGTCATCACCCGCCGGGCTGTCCGCCGCCAGTCAATGGCCGGCACGCGGTAGCTGCTGTCGCCGCTGAAATTCTCGGCCAGCTCCGATGCCGCCGCAGCCTCCAGCCGCAGGTCCATCTCCATTCGCACGGTGTTCGCGAAGGTCTCCACCACCTCGACCGGCTTGAGGCGCCGCAGCTTCGGCTGGGTGCGTTCGACCAGGAGCGCCAGCCAGCGCATCAGGTCGATGTCGCGCGCAAAGGCGCGCTCGACGCCCGGCCGCAAGACCTTGACCGCGACGAGACCGCCCTCGATGCCGTCGCCTTCGGGGATGCCGGCGTAGTGGACCTGAGCGATCGATGCGGCCGATACCGGACGGTCGTCGAACTCGGTGAACAACTCGGTGATCGGACGCCCCAGCTCGGCCTCGATCGTCAGGCGCGCTTCCGATCCCGGAAACGGTTCCAGGCGATCCTGCAGGAGCGACAGGTCGGCGGCCACGTCGTCGCCGAGCAGATCGGCGCGCGTCGACAGCATCTGCCCCAGCTTGATGAAGGCCGGTCCGAGTTCCGTGAGTGCGGTCGCCAGGCGCTGCCCGGGTCGTGTCCCGACTCCGGCCGCGGCGCGCGGGCGCGCCAGCAGGTGGGCGAAGCCGAGCACGGCCGGCGCCAGTCCCGAGCCCTCCACGATCAGCAGCAGCGGCTCGAGCGCGCCATGACGCTGCAGCGTGCGCGCTATGGCCAGCAGGCGAAGGATGTTGCGCGGCGCCCGAAACATCGTGCGGTCGGTCAGATGCGCCAGGCTGAATGCAGCGCGGCGATCCCGCCCGTCAGGTTGCGAAAGGTGGCTCGCTCGAAGCCGGCCGCCGCGATGCGCTGCACCAGCTCCTCCTGCCGCGGGAAGCGTCTGATGCTCTCTACCAGATATTGATAGGCCGGGCGATCACGCGCCACGATCTCGCCGAGCAGCGGCAGCACCCGAAAGGAATAGAGATCGTAGAGCCGATCGAGGAGCGGCGCCGCCACGTGGCTGAACTCGAGACACAGCAGCCGCCCGCCGGGCTTGAGGACGCGCCGGGCCTCGATCAGCGCCTCATCGAGATGCGTGAGATTCCGCAGCCCGAACGCTACGGTATAGGCGTCGAACGACCGGTCGGCGAACGGCAGGCGCTCGGCATCGCCGTTCACCCATTCGATGCCCGAGAGAATGCCGCGATCGATGGCGCGGTCGCGCCCGACGGCCAGCATCGCGGGAGTCAGGTCGCAGACCACGATGCGCGAAGCAGACTGCGCGCCGCCATCGCGTCCCAATCCCTCTCGGATGCGGAACGCGATGTCGCCGGTGCCGCCGGCCACGTCGACGAAGTGCTGGCCCGGCCGCGGCCGAAGCCACTCGATCATCGCCGCCTTCCACAGCCGGTGGATGCCGCCCGACATCAGATCGTTCATCAGATCGTAGCGGCCGGCCACGCTCTCGAAGACGCCGCGCACCAGCGACGGCTTCTCGCCCGCGGGCACCTCGCGATACCCGAACGAGGCCTTGTCTCGGCTGGGATGATCTACCGGTGGTGCGGTTTCGGCCATGGACGGCAACATAGCGTCTGCGCGGGCGACGCGCTACGCTGCGGCGCGCATCGCCCCAATAGGTTGGCCCATGCCCGAATTGCCTGAAGTCGAAACCGTCTGCCGCGGCCTGGCCGCAAAGCTGGAGGGCCGCCGGCTGCTGCGCGTGCTGCAACGCCGCCCCGATCTGCGCTTTCCCCTGCCCGCGCGCTTCGCCGCCCGGCTCCAGGGGCGGCGCGTCCTTCGCGTCGACCGGCGGGCGAAATACATCCTCATTCATCTCGATGACGAGACGGTACTCCTTGGTCATCTCGGCATGTCCGGCAGCATGATCGTCGACACGGCGCCGGTGACGGAATTCGATCGCCACGATCACATCGTCTTCGAGACCGACGACGGCACGGCCATCCGCTTCAACGATGCGCGGCGCTTCGGCTTCATGGATCTGGTGGCGCGCGGCAAGCTCGACCGCCATCCCTTGCTGGAGAAGCTCGGACTGGAGCCGTTGAGCGCGGCCTTCGATGGCGCCGCGTTGGCGGCAGCGCTCGCGGGCAAGAAGACCTCGATCAAGGCGGCGCTCGTCGACCAGCGTGTGGTCGCGGGTATCGGCAACATCTACGCCTCCGAGAGCCTGTACCGCGCGGGCATCTCGCCGCGCCGTCTGGCGAGGACGGTGCAGGGCCAGCGTGCGGAGCGGCTCGCGGCGGCCATCAAGGAAGTGTTGACCGAGGCGATCGCCGCCGGTGGCTCGTCCTTGCGGGACTATGTTCAGACCAACGGTGAGCTCGGCTACTTCCAGCACCGCTGGGCGGTCTATGAGCGCGAGGGCCAGCCTTGCCCCGACTGCGATTGCGGCGCGCCTGCAAGGGGCGGCGTTCGCCGAATAGTCCAAACCGGGCGCTCAACTTTCTTCTGTCCCAGGCGGCAACGCTGAGGTAGATACGCCGCCATGCGATCTCCCGCCACCGGTCGTCAACCGCTGCTGCGCATGCTGTTGATCACGGCTATCGCGAGCGCAGCAGCTGCCCTCGCGTCGGCGGCTGGCGCCGGCGATGTCTTCCTGTCGCGACTCGAGGACATGCCGCTGGCGCCTGGCCTATCCGAAGACGCCGGCGCCGGTCTCAGCTTCGACTCCGCGAGCGGTCGCATCGTCGAGGCCTACGCGCGCGGCAACCTGACGGAAGATCAGGTCCTGCATTTCTACCAGGAGACGCTGCCCCAGCTCGGATGGACGGCGGAGAACGCGCGCCAATATCGCCGCGGCGGCGAACGGCTGCGCCTCGAACTGACGCGCAGCGGGCAGGCGCTGACCGTTCACTACTCGCTGTCGCCGCAATAGATCACCGGCTTCTTCGTTCATCTCACTACAGGTAGTGCCATGCCCTATCAGGACATCATCCTCGATCGCAAAGGCCGCGTCGGGGTCATCACCTTCAACCGGCCGAAGGCGCTCAACGCGCTCTGCGACTCTCTGGTCACCGAGCTCGGCGCGGCGCTAGATGAGCTCGAGGGCGATGCCGATATCGGTGCCATCGTCGTCACCGGCAGCGAGAAGGCCTTTGCCGCCGGCGCCGACATCAAGGAGATGAAGGATCGCGATTTCGTCGACGTCTACCGCGCCGACTTCATCACCCGCGGCTGGGAACGCCTTGCCCAGTGCCGCAAGCCCGTGATCGCGGCCGTTGCCGGCTATGCGCTCGGCGGCGGCTGCGAGATGGCGATGATGTGCGACATCATCCTGGCGGCCGACAATGCTAGGTTCGGCCAACCCGAGATCACGCTCGGCGTGCTGCCTGGCGCCGGCGGCACGCAGCGCCTCACGCGTCTCGTCGGCAAGTCGAAGGCGATGGAGATGTGCCTCAGCGGCCGCATGATGGATGCCGCGGAGGCAGAGCGCTCCGGGCTCGTGGCCCGCGTCGTGCCGGCGGCCCAGCTGATGGACGAAGCGCTCAAGCTCGCCGAGCGCATCGCCGGCATGTCGGCGCCGATCGCGATGATGGTAAAGGAGTCCGTCAATCGCGCCTACGAAACCACGCTGGCGGAAGGGATTCGCTTCGAGCGGCGGCTGTTCCACGCCGCCTTCGCCACCGCGGACCAGAAGGAAGGAATGAGTGCCTTCGTCGAGAAGCGCCAGCCCGCCTTCAAGCACCGCTGAGGCCGCCGGCGGCGTGCTTGACGTTGCATAGGAGCGAGGATATAACCCGCCGCCCTCACGGCAACCCCCTGGATTGAAGCGAGATTTCGTTATGGCCCATCACAAGTCCGCAAAGAAGCGCATCCGGCAGACGGTGCGGCGAACCGCCGTCAACCGGGCCCGCATGAGCCGCGTTCGCAGTCACATCAAGAAAGTGGAGACCGCGATCGCGAGCGGCGACAAGAAGGCGGCCGAGGCGGCGCTCAAAGAGGCGCAACCGGAGATCCAGCGCGGCGCCGTGAAGGGCGTCATTCATCGCAACATGGCTTCGCGCAAGCTGTCGCGCCTTTCATCGCGGATCAAGAAACTCACGTAAGCTCATCGAGAGTCTGCATGCTGCGCGGCGCATGAACTGACGACCGCGCGCGCCGATCGACGCATGCAGCGAATGTGCCGCGCAACATGCGAGCGCTGTGATTGTGGAATTTTTTTTGCGTTCTCTTTTCGATCATATTGCGACTCAAAGCCACCGCGAGTAGACTCGCCTCACAAAGAGTAGGGGAGACCACGGCGCTCGATTGGGAAGATAAAATCAAGTAATTCCTGATCTTGTTGCTTTGGTTTTGCTGAGCGTCGGCAGGAAACACAAAATATGGCTTCCCGTTCTCTCCCCGATCGGATGAGAGCGGTGGAGAGATGATCCGTCCGCTGGGACGACAGCTCATTTATTTGCCACGGGGCGTGGAGTTGTCGTTGGGAGGATCCGCACGGATGGCCTATGCAGGGGATCTTCGGCCGACCGAGGCGTGGCAGATGCTGAAGGCGGAGCCGACTGCGCAGCTCGTCGATGTGCGCACCCTGCCGGAGTGGAGCTTCGTCGGCATCCCCAATCTCGACTCGATCGGCAAGAGGCCGATCCTCCTGGCTTGGCAGGTCTACCCGGCCATGCAGATCAATCCGACATTCGCGGATGAGTTGCGCCGCAGCGCGCCGACGCCGGAGACGCCGCTGCTGTTCATCTGCCGATCGGGCACGCGCTCGCGCGCGGCGGCCGAGCGGATGACCGCCGCGGGCTATGGCCGCTGCTACAACGTCGCAGAGGGGTTCGAAGGACAGGTCGATGCTGAAGGTCACCGCGGACGCAAGGCTGGCTGGAAAGCCGCTGGGCTACCCTGGAACCAGGACTGAGACGACACGGCAGATGGCAAGTCCGGCGTCCAGTAACGATCTGCAGAGCCAGTGGGCGCGCGTACGGGCGCGCCTGCGCAGCGAGTTCGGCGAGTCCGCCTATCGCAACTGGCTGAAGAAGCTGTCGCTGGCCGGGCTGCGCGGCCCCGAGCTGCAGCTTGCCGTGCCCACGCGCTTCATCCGCGATTGGATCGGCTCCAACTACAGCGATCGCCTGCTGGCGCTCTGGAGCGCGGAGAATCCGGCCGTTCGAAACATCGAGCTGGTCGTGGAGGCCGGCGCGAGATATGTCGAGGACGAGCGTCCCTCCGCCGGCCGTGGCGCCGCGGTCTCCGATCCCGGCGCGCGCGGCGAGGCCAATCCGGCCGAGATCGCCAAGGGCATCCTCATCCACTCGCTCGATCCGCGCTTCACCTTCGAGGATTTCATCGTCGGCAAGTCCAACGAGCTGGCCTACGCGGCCGCCTACCGGGTCGCGGATTCCGCCACCGTCCCGTTCAACCCGCTGTTCCTCTATGGCGGCGTCGGCCTCGGCAAGACCCACCTGATGCACGCCATCGCCTGGCACATCTGCAAGCGCAGCCCGGACCGCCGGGTGATCTATCTCTCGGCCGAGAAGTTCATGTACCAGTTCGTGCGCGCGCTGCGCGACAAGAACACCATGGCCTTCAAGGAGCAGTTCCGCTCCGTCGACGTGCTGATGATCGACGACGTGCAGTTCATCAGCGGCAAGGACTCCACGCAGGAGGAATTCTTCCATACCTTCAACGCCCTGGTCGACCAGAACCGCCAGGTCGTGGTCTCCGCCGACAAGTCGCCCTCCGACCTCGAGGGCATGGAAGAGCGCATGAAGTCGCGGCTCGGCTGGGGCCTGGTCGCCGACATCCACCCTACCACCTACGAGCTCCGGCTCGGCATTCTCCAGGCCAAGGCCGAGAAGATCAAGCACGAGGTGCCCGGCAAGGTGCTGGAGTTCCTGGCCCACAAGATCACGTCGAACGTCCGCGAGCTCGAGGGCGCGCTCAACCGCATCGCCGCTCATGCCACGCTCATCGGTCGCCCGGTCACGCTCGAGACCACGCAGGAGCTGCTGCACGATCTTCTGCGCGCCAACGACCGGCGTGTGACCATCGAGGAGATCCAGAAGCGCGTCGCCGAGCACTTCAACATCAAGGTGTCGGACATGCACTCCGCCCGCCGCTCCCGCGGCGTGGCGCGGCCACGCCAGGTCGCCATGTATCTCTCGAAGCTGCTGACGCCCCGCTCGCTCCCGGAGATCGGCCGCAAGTTCGGCGGCCGCGACCACACCACGGTCATGCACGCCGTCCGCCGGGTCGAGGAACTGCGCGCCTCCGACGCCAGCTTCGCCGAGGACGTGGAGCTCCTGCGCCGCATGCTCGAGGGCTGAACCCGCGGGGCCTCCAAAGGCCTGGAATCAGGCGCTTTTTCGGCCGCCGCGACCGCGTAATTTGCTTACCTTTTCAAGGGCTTTTGCTATAGTACGCGGGCGAATCGCGCGGCCGTGTTTTTTCGGCGCGATTTCGGGCGAGCCGCCGGTCCGGCGGGCGCATTTTGCTCCTTAGTGAAAGCTCCAAAACGCCATGAAACTTACCATCGAGCGCGGCGCCCTCCTCAAGTCTCTGGCGCATGTGCAGAGCGTCGTCGAGCGACGCAACACCATTCCCATCCTCTCCAACGTCCTGGTCGAGGCCGCCGACGGCGCGCTCGCCCTGACGGCGACCGACATGGACCTCACCATCATCGAGCGGGTGACGGCGGCCATCACCGGGCGCGGCGCCACCACGGTGGCGGCTCACACCTTCTTCGACATCGTCCGCAAGCTGCCGGAGGGCGCCCAGGTCCAGATCGACAGCGCGGCCGACGGCGGCCAGGTGACGCTGAAGGCCGGCCGCTCCCGCTTCGTGCTGGCCACCCTGCCCAAGGAGGACTTCCCGACGATGGGGGCGGGCGACCTGCCGCATAAGTTCGAGATCGCCGCTAAAGAGCTGCGCAGCCTGATCGACCGCACCCGCTTCGCCATCTCGACCGAGGAGACGCGCTACTACCTGAACGGCATCTATCTGCACGGCGCGACCTCGGGCGACGTCAAGGTGCTGCGTGCGGTCGCCACCGACGGCCACCGCCTCGCCCGCTTCGAGATGCCGCTGCCTGCCGGCGCCGCCGACATGCCCGGCGTCATCGTGCCGCGCAAGGCGGTCGGCGAATTGCGCAAGCTGCTGGAGGAGACCGACGACCGCGTCGAGGTCGCCCTCTCCGACGCCAAGGTGCGCTTCAGCTTCGGCGAGGTCGTGCTCACCTCCAAGCTGATCGACGGCACCTTCCCGGACTATCAGCGCGTGATCCCCACGGGGAACGACAAGGTCATGGAAGTGCCGAAGCGCGAGTTCGCCGATGCCGTCGACCGCGTCTCCACCATCTCCAGCGAGAAGTCGCGCGCGGTGAAGCTGAGCCTCAAGGCCAATGCCATGACGCTCTCCGCCACCAGTGCCGAGAACGGCACTGCCATCGAAGAACTGGAAGTGAAATACGAAGGCGCCCCCCTGGAAATCGGCTTCAACTCGAAATATCTGCTGGATGTCGCCGACCAGATCGAAGGCGACGGGCTGCAACTGGTGCTGGCCGATTCCGTGGCGCCAACCTTGGTGCGCGATCTCGCCGATGCCATGGCGCTCTATGTCCTGATGCCGATGCGGGTCTGAGCCCCTTGTCTC
>DATIXH010000288.1:0-17203 GCA_035518775.1 Candidatus Acidiferrum sp. | reverse complement strand
CGAGGCGCGCATGAAACTCACGGACTTCACGACGCTCACCTTCGACATGATGGGCACGCTCATGGACTACGAAGCGGGCTTCATCGCCTGGTTCCGCCGGCATGCCGCAGCCGACCGCCCGGACGTGACCGACACCCAGATCCTGGAGGCCCTGGCGCGCGCCGAGGAGGTGTTGCAGCGGGACAAGCCGCATCCGCCGTTCACCCACATGCTGCCGCTGATGTATCTGGCCGTGGCCAGCGAGTTCTCGCTGCGGCAGGACAAGCAGCTGGCGGAGTCCTTCGGCACCTCGGTGGCGGAGTGGCCGCCCTTCCCGGACTCGGTCGAGAGCCTGCGCTATCTGCGCCGGCACTACCGCCTGATGGCCGTTACCAACGCCGACCATCTCGGCTTCGAGCGCATGAGCCGGGCGCTCGGCGATCCCTTCCACGACGCGGTCACGGCCGAGGACGTCGGCGTGACCAAGCCGGACCTGCAGGTCTTCGCCTACATGCTGGGACGCCTGAGCGCCTCCGGCACCACCAAGCGGCAGATCCTGCACACGGCCCAGAGCCAGTACCACGACATCGGCCCGGCTCGCTCGCTCGGCCTCGCCACGGCCTGGATCGAGCGCCGGCGCGGCCAGTCGGGCGCCGGCGCCACGCCCATCGCCAAGGCGCACACCACCCCCGACTTCCACTTCGGCAGCCTGGCCGAGCTGGTCGCGGCGCACAAGGCGATCAGCCGCTGAGGAAATAGAGCCGCCTGCCCCGGACTCCACATCCGCGGTCATCTGTGGTCATCTGTGGCTTCAAACATCGCTTGAAGGGGCAGCATGGCGCGCAAACTGATCTCGTCGGGTTCGGCGTTCGAGAAGACGGCCGGCTATTCGCGGGCCGTGGTCGACGGCGACCTCGTGTTCGTCTCCGGCACCACCGGATTCGACTATGGGAGAATGGCGATTTCCGACGATGTCGAGGAGCAGGTGCACCAGACCTTCCGCAACATCGCGGCGGCGCTGGAGCAGGCCGGCGCGGCGCTGACCGACGTGGTGCGGGCCAACTACATCGTGCCGCGGGCGGAGGACTGGCCGCAGATCACGCCGCTGCTCGGCCGCTATTTCGGCGAGATCCGGCCGGCCAGCACGGCCATCATCGCCGGCCTCGTCGATCCGCGCATGCGCATCGAGATCGAGGTGACGGCGCGCCGGCCGGCGGCCAGACTCAAACCCAAGCGCAAGCCGGCGGCAAAGAAGAAGGCTGCAGCGCGGCGGAGGAGATAGCGCATGCCGACGGCCCTCATCACCGGCTGCAATCGCGGCATCGGCCTGGAGTTCGTCCGGCAATATGCGGCCGACGGCTGGCGCGTGCTGGCCACCTGCCGAAACCCGCGCGCCGCCAAGGAGCTGGCGGCGATCGCCGGCGACGTGAAGATCCACGCGCTCGACGTCGCCGACGACTACCAGGTGAAGGCTTTGGCCAAGACGCTGGCGGACATCCCGATCGACCTGCTCATCAACAACGCCGGGGTCGGCGGCCCGGAAGACGAGTTCGGCAAGACGCCGGCCAACGACTGGCTGGAGGTGCTGCGGGTGAACACGATCGCGCCGATGCACGTCGTGGAGCAGTTCATCGGCAGTCTCGAGGCCGGCCAGCGCCGGGTGATCGTCAACATCACCAGCAAGATGGGCAGCATCGCCGACAACACCACCGGCGGTTCCTACATCTACCGGACCAGCAAGGCCGCGCTCAACATGGTGGCCAAGGGCCTGGCGCAGGACCTCAAGGGAAAGCGCATGATCGTGGTGGTGTTCCACCCCGGCTGGGTGAAGACCGACATGGGCGGGCCGCGCGCCCTGGTCCCGCCCAAGGCGAGCGTCGCCGGCATGCGCGCCAAGATCGCCGCCCTGACGCCGGCCGACAGTGGCAAGTTCTTCAACTACGACGGCCAGCCGATCCCGTGGTGAGGGGCGACCGGCAGGTCGCCCGCCCATCCGTCGCAGGGCAGAAGAAGATGAACCGCAGAGACGCAGAGACGCAGAGAAAAGAGGATCGAAACTTAGATCGTGAAGGCGATCGGCCGATTTCTTTCTTCTCTGCGTCTCTGCGTCTCTGCGGTGAGTCTTCCTTCCGATGGACGGGCGACATGCCGGTCGCCCTACGGAATGAACGATGATCCTCAGCGAACAGCAGATCATGGTCCGCGACATGGCGCGCCAGTTCGCGCAGGAGCAGCTGGCGCCGCATGCCGCCGAGTGGGATGCCAAGGCGGAGTTTCCGCAAGCCGCCGTCGACGCCATGGGTGAGCTCGGCCTGATGGGCATGCTCGTGCCGGAGGAGTGGGGCGGGGCAGGGGTCGACCGCGTGTCCTATGCGCTGGCGGTCGAGGAGCTGGCGGCCGGCGACGGCTCCTGCAGCACCATCATGACCGTGCACAACTCGGTCGGCTGCGTGCCGATCCTGCAGCATGGCACACAAGCGCAGAAGGAGCGCTTCCTGCGCTCCATGGCCAAGGGCGAGACGCTCGCCTGCTTCTGCCTGACCGAGCCGTCGACGGGCTCGGACGCCAGCGCGATCAAGACGCGGGCGCGCCGCGACGGCAACCACTGGGTGCTCGAGGGCGCCAAGCAGTTCATCACCAACGGCAGCACGGCGGATCTCGCGATCGTGTTCGCGGTCAGCGATCCGGCCAAGGGCAAGAAGGGCATCACCGCCTTCCTGGTGCCGACGGATACGCCCGGCTTCAAGGTGGCGCGCCTGGAGAAGAAGCTGGGCCTGCGCGCCTCCGATACCGCGCAGATCGTGCTGGAGAACTGCCGGCTGACGCCCGATCTCATGCTGGGGCAGGAGGGCGAGGGCTACCGTATCGCGCTCGGCAATCTCGAGGGCGGGCGCATCGGCATCGCGGCCCAGGCCATCGGCATGGCGCGCGCGGCCTTTGAGGCGGCGCTCGCCTACGCCAAGGAACGCCAGACCTTCGGCACCGCCATCATCAACCACCAGGCGGTGCAGTTCCGCCTCGCCGACATGGCGACGCGGATCGAGGCGGCGCGGGCGCTCACGCTCTCGGCGGCGGCGTTGCGCGATGCCGGCCGACCCTGCCTGAAGGAAGCGTCCATGGCCAAGCTGTTCGCCTCGGAGATGGCCGAGCGGGTCTGCTCCGCCGCGTTGCAGATCCATGGCGGCTACGGCTACCTCGCCGACTTCCCGGTCGAGCGCATCTACCGCGACGTCCGCATCTGCCAGATCTACGAGGGCACCAGCGACATCCAGCGCCTGGTGATCGGGCGGGCGCTGGCCGAAGAGTGAAGCCGGGCGGAGACTTCTCCTCCGCTGTCATCCCGGCGAAAGCCGGGATCCACAGACTCAAGCCTCTGGAATATCGACCCCGACTTTCGTCGCTATCGGATTCACACATTTCTGCAGGACCGCTGTGCGTCCTTCGACAGGCTCAGGGTGAGGGAAAACCTTGGTGGCACCAAGAAAAGTCCTCATCCTGAGCCTGTCGAAGGACGCACGGCCGCAATCCCAGGCTCATGCAAGCGATTGATCCGACTCGCCAACTTGTGTGCATCCCATAGCGACTTTCGTCGGGGTAACACTTGAGATCTGACGTCAGCGCTTTCGGTAGCCGACGACCACCAGCACCACGCCGGCGACGACGGCTGCGATGCCGGCGATGGCCGGGATCGGATAGGTGTCCTTGGTCTCCGCACTAATCTGGGCGTCGCCGAGCTGCAGGACGGTTTCATGCTTCGTAAAGCTGACCTGACCCAGGACGAGCGCAGCGATGCCGGCGACGATGAGCAGCACGCCAATGATCGAGATCGGTTTCATGCGAAGAATCCCCTAACGCCCTACATGCGGCCAACATACGTGGCCGGGCCATCGCGGTCGAGCACTGCGCGTGATCGCTTGCACGACCGCAGTGCGTCCTTCGACACGCTCGGGATGAGGAGGAGGTCTTGGTGGCACGAAGAAAGACCCTCATCCTGAGCTTGTGGAAGGACGCACAGTGCCGATCCCGTGACGCGTTCCTTCACTCCAGCGTGAACCACTGGACCTCGACGCGGCGGTTGAGGTTGCTGTCGGTGCCGGCCGGCTCCTCCCAACCGCGGCCGACGACCTCGATGCGCTTGGCGTCGATCTCCGGGTGCTTCTTCAGGAGCGCGACGCGCACCGCATCCGCGCGCTCCTTCGACAGCTCCATGGCCTTGAGCGCCATGGTCTTCACGAGCTCTTCCCCACCCTCGCGCCGGAACTCGTCGATGCGGGCGTTGTCGACATGGCCGCGCAGCAGCACCATGGAGCCGGGGCTTACTTGCAGGAACTGCTTGATCGAATCGAGGAAGCTCTGGTTCTCCTTGGCGGCGTCGTCCAGCACGGCGGAGTTGGGCTCGAAGAAGAAGCGGATGTCCTTGCTGAGCAGCGGGTCGCCTTCGAGCGAACCGCGGGAGGTCGTCCGGATGGGTGCGATCGCCACCTTCTGGTCCGCGTACTTGCCCGCGCTCTGCAGGGCCTGCAGATGCGTCAGGTCCATGAAGCGCTCGGCGTCCACGGGGTTCCGGATCAGGCTGCCATAAGCCAGCACGGACGACTGATAGATGCCGGAGAACGAGCCGGCCGCGTCGATGGTGCCGTTGAAGAAGGCCAGGTTCTCCGGAAGATTGGAGAGGTGCACGTGCGAGAGCTCGTCGCGCGTCTCGGCGTCGGTCCAGCCGAAGGCCTTGCCGACGATGCCGATATACTGGTCGGGCTGCTCCTGCAGGAGGCGGTTGCCCTCGAGCAGGCCGTGCACGATGCCCGCCACCATCTTGGGGTTGGCCTGGGCGAAGCCCTTGTTGACCGTGAGGATGTCGGCGATGACCAGCAGGTTGCGGTTGGAGACCAGCATCTTGGCCTTGCCCTGGGAACCTGCGATCACCTCATCGGTCTTGGGCGACCATCCCACGCAGCCGCTGAGCCGCGGCTGCTTGCCTTTCAGCTCGTAGGCGTAGGCGTCGCAGGCGGCGAAGGCGTCCTCGTAGAACACCATGCCGACTTCCTGCGGCGAGGGCCGCGCGTCGAGGTCCCGCAGCACCTTCACCCGCAGCCCGGCCTCTTGTGCCAGGTAGCGCAGGAAGAACTCGCTCTCGTTGAACTGCGAGCCTGCCACCACCTTGCCGGCGAGCTGGTTGATCGACGCGACGCCCTGATCGACCACGATCATGTCGGCGCCGCGCGAGAAGCCGATCTGCACGGGCACGGTCACGTCGAACTGGCGGCCGAGCACGGCCAGCACATCGGTGGTCGTCGCGGAGGCGGCGAAATGGCCGTTGTTGAGCTTGCCCCAGGTCTCCTCCTCGGAGACCGAGAGCTTTACCTGGAAGCCGTATTGCTTGGCGAAGAAGGAGTCCGGGTTCGGCGCCAGGCCGCCGTTGGCAACGATGAGGCCGCCATAGCCGGCATATTCGCTGAGGTCGATTTCGACGATGTTGTTCTTCGGCACGTAGGTGGCGGCCTGGTCGAGCACGGGGCTGCCGGTAACCGGCTCGATCGGCGTCGGCGCCTCGCCCGTCTGCTGCTGGGCCACCGGCGTATTCTCGCCCGGCGTCGCCGCGGGCTGCTCGGCGTTGCGCATATAGAGCCAAGCGCCGAGGCCGGCCACCGCCGCACCCAGCAGCAGGGTGACGATGATGCCGACCGGCGAGCCGCCGGAACTGCGCTTGGTGGGTCCCCGATCCGTCATTGCAATTCTCCTGCGCGCTTGCCCGCGCGCTGCTTCTGTTGCGTCCCGCCCAGCGGCGCCTGACTCATCGGGTCCGGCATCAGCGGGTCCGAGTCGAGCTCGCCGAAGATCTCCTGCTGCTCGTGCAGCCAGCGGCTGGATTCATTGAGGAAGGTGGAGAGCGCGTCGACCGAGCGCGAGATGCCGGACGCGTCGGTGGTCAGCAGCGCCTGCTCGCGGATGAGTGCGATCTGTTCGCGGATGCGCTCCAGTTCTGCGTCCAACACCTGCAGGCGTCGGCTTGCCTCGGTCTGCATGGCCAGCCGCTCCTTCAGCACCTTGCTCTGGTCCTCCAGCGCCTCACGCAGGTCGTTGTCGAGGTTCGGCTGGGCCAGCCGCTGATCGAGCTCTGCGAGGTGGTCCGACAGACGCCGGTGATCTTCGCCGTCGGCGTTGCTGACGACGGCGTCGGCGGCCGAGCGCGCGACCAGCAGGCGCAGATGCAGCTGGGCCAGCTGCCAGACGCCGTTGATATGATCGCTGCCGGCATTGGCCGTCTCCAGCACGTGCTGCAGCTCTCGGCACTGCTCTTCGAGCTTGGCCTGCCGTTGGCGGCTCTGGGGATCGAGCCGCTCCTGGAGCAGCGCCTGCTGATCCGGTGCGGGCGGCAGGTCGGCCGCGTCGATGGCGTTGCGGAAGCGCGGGTTGCCGGCGACCAGGGCCACGCAGGCCGCAGTCACGCCGGCGCCGATCAGAAAGAAGCCCGGGTCGAGGAACACGCCAAGCAACCCGAAGGCGGCGCCCATGAACCAGAAGGGCGGGATCGGAGCGCCGAACGGGCGCGCATTGAAGGCCTTCCAGAGATACCTAACCCACCCGCGCACCCGGCTCTCCTTCCGCCGCCAGCTTGCGCAGCGGCTCCGGCACGAAGGCCAGATCGGTCGCCTCGCGGATGGCCAGCTGCATCTGGAAGCGCATGACGTCCTCCGGCACCGGCGCCTGGTAGCCGGTGAGGCAGGCCTCGACCGCCTTGATTGCATCCAGCGGGCCGGTGCGCGACAGCCGGTAGGCCTTCATGGCGATCGCCTCGGCCGCGCCGGGCGTCAGCAGCAGCGGCACCTTGGGGCCGAGTTGTTCCAGCTGCTCGGGCGCCAGATCGAGGCCGACGCGCCGGCAGAGCGTGCGCAGCAGCGTCGCGCTCTCTGCGGCGGTCGTCGTCGGCAGCAGCGGGATCTTCACGTCGACGCGGCCGGGACGCTTGAGGTCGACCTCGATGAGATCGGGCCGCGAGGAGGCCAGAATCCACATCACGCGGCCGCGGGTGTCGGGATCGCCCATCTCGGCCGCGATCATGGCGTAGAGCCGGCCGGAGAGGCCGCTGTCGCCGCTATCGGCGCTGCGCCGTCCCAGCGCCTGGTCGGCCTCGTCGACGAAGACCATGCAGCGGCCGAGCGCGCGCACGAGGCCGATGATCTTCTCCAGGTTGCCCTCGCTGGAGCCGACCCAGCGGTCCCTGAAGTTCTTCAGCTTGACCACGGGCACGCCGGCCTCGCCGGCCAGGCACTCGACCAGGAAGGTCTTGCCGGTGCCGACGGGGCCGCAGACGAGATAGCCCTTGGGCAGCGCCCGCAGGTCGCCGGCGCCCCACAGCTTTACGTCCTGCTGCAGCCAGGTCTTCAGCGCCTGCTGGCCCTCGTAGTCGGCGAGCGTGCGGCGCGATTCGATGAAATCGATGAGCCCGCCGCTTTCGCGCTCGACCAGCTGCTTCTTGATCTCGACGAGATCGGCGCTGCGGATCGGCTGGCGCTGGTGGGCGCGGCGCTTGCAGAGTGCCTCCACCGCCGTGACGGCGACGCCCGTCAGGGTGGCGGCCATGCCGGCATCGTCGGCGCTCGAGCCCTCGAAGGCCGGCGGCAGGTCGCGCCGCAGCAGCGTCAGGGCCGCGCCGAGCGCCGCGGTCGGCGGCAGCGGCACCTGGATGCGGGCGGCGCGCGGGTTGAGCGCCAGCGATGGGTGCAGGTCGTTGAGGTTGTCGGCGATCAGCAGGCTGGCGAAGGGCAGGTTGCAGAAGGGCGCCTCGCCGGCCCAGTCGCGCAGCAGGCTGGCGAGCCCGCCCTGCTCGTAGCCGCCGCCGGTCGCCGGCAGGATCTCGTCGGCGCCGCGCAGGATGCAGGCGACATGGATCGGCTTGGTGTCCGGCCGCAGCGCGCGCAGATTGGCGAGATAGCGCAGATAGGAGCTGACCAGCTCGATGGCGGGCAGGGGCTGCCGGATCGGCGGCTCCAGCCGTTTCGCGCCGCTCCAGTCGGCCAGCACCTCGGCCCCGCGCTCCAGCCGCAGCCCGTTGCCGAGGTCGAACGTGAAGACGACCTGGAAGCCGGCGAGCAACTCGCTCTCGACATAGCTGACGAGGTTGACCAGCGCGCCGCCGACCGGGATGCGGTCGTGCACGTTGCCGTAGAGGATAAACTGCCCCTGGGCCGTGCTCTCGTAAGCGAGCGCGATCTCGGCCGCCCAGGCCGGCGCCTCCGACGACAGCGGCATCAGCTCTTCTCGCCCTCCACGGTCGTCCCCATGCTGCGCGGCGCCGCCGGCGTCGCCTGGCCCGGATCGAGCGCCAGCCCCTGGCGGGCCGCGAAGTCAGCGAGCGCCTGCTCGCCCAGCGCACTCATTTCGGACTCCTGGAGTTTGACGTCGGTCATGTCGATCGAGTCCTTCGCTACACGCGCGCGGCCGGCCGCCTTCTGGCGCTCCTCCTCGACCATGTCGTGCAGGCGGTTGAGGGTATCGCCGCTGCCGCCGATCTCCGAGATCATGCCGGCGGCCATCTCGTGCATCTCGGCCATGGCCTTGTTCATCCGCATGTCGGCGATGGCGCCGCGCAGGCCCTCGATCTTCGAGCGCGCATTGGCGACCGCGACGTCGCGCGCCTTCACCATGTTCTTGTAGGTGTCCTCGGCCTGCGCCAGCTGCTGCTGGTTCTCCGTTAGCTCGCGTTCGACCGTCTGCAGCCGCAGGGCGTACTGGCCCGCCGCCGACCGGTTGCCGGCCCTGAGATTGGCCGTGGCCTTGGAGGTCAGGTCGCGCTGGTCGGCCTGCAGCTTGCGCACTTGGCCCATCAGCCGTTCGGCCAGACCGGCATGCGAGGCCAGGCTCTGGTTGAAGTTGCCGATCTGCTTGCGCAGGTTCTCCTTCTCCAGTTCCAGCAAGGCTTCGGGGTTCTGCTTCTCGACGCTGGTGATGAACAGGTTGAGAAACGCTTTGAACAGGTTGGCGATGCGTCCGATCATGAAGCTGTCCCCCTTTTCGAGCGGCCGCCTGCAGCGGCGCCTACAGCCGGTCCTTATTTTGCCACTGATTCACGCGTTGTTCCAGGAAAGGCCGATCCGGCGTTGCGCCCCGGTAGAGGATCGCCGACAGTGGCCGTCCCGCGCCTGAGGAGCCCATGCCCGAGCCGATCGAATTCTACTTCGATTTCTCCTCGCCCTACGGCTATCTCGCCTCCACCCGCATCGACGCCCTGGCCGAGAAGCACGGCCGCAGCGTCACCTGGCGCCCGTTCCTGCTGGGCGTCGCCTTCAAGGCGACCGGCCAGCAGCCGCTCGTTGAGCAGCCGCTCCGCGGCCCCTATCACCGGCGCGATTTCGCCCGCTCGGCGCGACTGCTGGGCGTGCGCTTCCAGCTGCCGGAGCCCTTTCCGTTCCCGTCGCTGGCGGCCTGCCGCGCCTTCTACTGGCTGACCGATCGCGATCCGGCGCTGGCGAAGGCGCTGGCCCGGGCCGTCTACCATGCCGCCTTCGGCCTGGGCCGCGACATGCGCGCCGCCGAGGCGGTGGCGGAGGCGGCGCAGCCGCTGGGCATCGACCCCGCCGCCCTGCTGGCAGCCATCAACGACCCCCCGGTCAAGGAACGCCTGCGCGTCGAGACCGAAGCCGCCCTGGCCCGCGGCGTCTTCGGCTCACCCTTCATCATCATCGACGGCGAGCCCTTCTGGGGCCACGACCGCCTCGAGCAGGTCGACCGCTGGCTGGCCACCGGCGGGTGGTGATTCTCCCGCACCTTCAATTTACTCCGAGCCGATTTTCCAATTCTTCTGCAGCGCCCATCTTCCTTGCCCGACGGCCGCACGAGATCGTGATAAGCTACGGCCCGGGAGTACCACCATGGCCGACTTTCGCGGGCGGTTGGGCGATCCCAACCTGATTCGATTTTATGACTACTGGGCCAGCCTGCGCGGCGATCGGGCGATGCCTTCGCGTCAGGATGTGGATCCCCTGCACATCCCGCCCGAGTTCCTCCCGAACCTGATGCTGATCGACGTGCTTCATGCGCCCAGGCGCTATCGCTACCGCCTCATCGGCACCCAGGTCGTCGCCGCCAGCGGCGAGGACCGCACGGGCCAGACCTTCGAGAATGTCGGGTTCTTCAAGGCCCATCCCGTCGTCCTCGAACAGTACGACTGCGTTGTCGAGCACGGCCGGCCGCTGCACTCGCTCGAGCCGTTCACGAACTTCGCGACTGGCGCAACCTACGAAGTTGATCGACTGCTGTTGCCGCTTTCCAGCGACGGCCGCACGGTGGACATGCTGATGGTGTTGTTTCACTTCAAGACGGGAGCCTATGTCCGCAACCTGGGAAAGCCGGTGAGGCCGCCGCCGCGCAGTTGAAGAGGCTCGCGACACGCGCGCCAGCGGGCGACCTCGCCCCTACAGGTCCAATCGGCAATCGGCCCACGTCCCCGAGCGCGATGATTCCAGCGCCGCGTCGATGAACTTCATCGTGCGGGCGCCGTCTTCGACGGTCGCGAAGTTGAGCGCGGCCGGATCGGGGGGCTGGCCGAGGCGGCGGGCGACGATCGCTTCGGCGGCCTCGGCGTAGAGCAGGGCGAAGGCCTCCTGGTAGCCCTCGGGGTGGCCGATGCTGACGCGGCTGGCGCGCATGGCGTCGGGCTTGAGGCCGGGGCCGTGGCGCTCGAACACCTGCGCCGGCTGGCCCAGCCGCGAATGGTGCAGCTGGTTCGGCTCCTCCTGGAACCAGGCGAGGCCGCCGCTGGCGCCGAAGACGCGGAACTGCAGGCCGTGCACCGCGCCGGCGCCGGCCTGCGTCACCCACATCACGCCGGGAGCACCCCCCTCGAGCCGGAACAGGACGCCCGCATAGTCGTCGGCGTTGCGCCCGGGCACCACCGCCCGCACGTCGGCGCACAGCTTCGCGAACGGCTGGCCCGTCACGAAGCAGGCCATGTGGTGGGCGTGGCTGCCGATGTCGCCGAGAATCAGCGAGGCGCCGGTCTTCTCCGGCTGCAGGCGCCAGGGCTTGGCCGCGGCGCCGCGCTCGCCCGGCGAGAGGGCGGCGTTATGGCCCTGCACATACTCCACCTGCAGCATGCGGATCTCGCCGATGTCGCCGTCGCGCACCATGGCGCGCGCCTGCCGCACCATCGGAAAGGCCGTGTAGTTGAAGGTGTGGCAGAACACCACGCCGGCCTTGCGCACGCGGCGCACGAGATCGAGCGCGTCCGCCAGGTTCGTCGTCAGCGGCTTGTCGCAGATGATGTCGAGCCCGCGCTCGAGCGCGCGGCAGCAGAGCGCATGGTGGCTGTCGTTGGGCGTCATGATCGCCACGACCTCCATGCCGTCGGCGCGCCCGGCCTCGCCCGCGAACAGCTCGTCGGCCGCGCCGTAGGCGCGCTCCGGCGCCAGGCCGATCTGCCGCCCGGCCGCGCGCGAGCGCTCGGGATCCGACGACAGCACGGCGGCCACGATCTCGAAGTTGTCGTCGAGGCGGGCCGCCGTGCGGTGCACCTCGCCGATGAACGATCCCGGACCGCCGCCGATCACGCCCAGGCGCAGCCGGCGGCCGAGCTTCGGAATCGCACTGTTCATGGACATGGACTCACTCTCCGTCCAGCACTCCCGCATAGAGCGGGCGGTCGATATTACCGCCGGAGAGGATCAGCGCCACCCGCTTGCCGGCCATGCGCGGCCGCTCCTGGAGAAGCGCGGCGAGCGGCGCCGCGCCGGCGCCCTCCACCAGGTTGTGCGTGTCCGTGAAGTAGTGGCGCATGGCCGCCTTGATCGCGTCCTCGCTCACGGTCACCACGCGCTCCGCGCCCGCCAGGATGGCGGCGAGCGCGTCGTTGTCCGGCACACGGCACGCCATGCCGTCGGCGATGGTGTCGGCGCTGTTGGTGGAGACCGCCGCCTTCTGCGCGAAGGAGAGGGCATAGGCGGCGGCGTTCTCGGCCACCACGCCCACCACCTTGGTCTTGAGGCCGAGGGCGTCGCGCGCGGCCATGGTGCCGCAGATGCCGGAGCCGAGGCCGATCGGCACGTACACCGTGTCGATGTCCGGCACGGCGCGGAACAGCTCGAGCGCATAGCCGCCGACCCCCGCAACCAGCCAGGGATGGAACGAGCGCAGCGCGTGCAGCTTGCGCGCCGCCGCCAGCCCCATGGCGTGCTCGTAGGCGGCCTGGAAGTCGTGCCCGTGCTCGATCAGCTCGGCGCCGAGCGCGCGCATGGCGGCATTCTTCTCGGCGCTGTTGCCGTGCGGCACGACGATGACGGCCGCGAGGCCGGCGCGGGCCGCGGCGAAGGCGACGCTCTGGCCGTGGTTGCCGCGGGTGGCCGCGATCACCCCGGCGACGTCGGGCTGCTCCCGTTTGAGCCGCTGCATGTAGACGAGCCCGCCGCGCAGCTTGAAGGCGCCGACCGGCGTGTGGTTCTCGTGCTTGACCCAGGTCTCCGCGCCCGTGCGCTGGCTCAGCAGCGGCCAGCAATATTGCGGCGTCGGCGGCATCACGCCGTGCACGGTGGTGGCGGCGGCTTCGAGGTCGGCGAGGGCAGGGAGCACCGGTGCTTCTCCGATCGTGAAACGGGTGCCTGATTCTGTCCGCGGCGCCGCCATGCTCAAGCCCAAACATGTCCCGATACATTCGGCCGCAGCGAGCGCCGGCCCGTTGGTGATGGGCAGCGGGATGTGCTAATCCCGCTGCGCGAATCCGCCATAGCCAAGAAGCGCCAGCCGCATCATGAGAGTTCTCCGCGCCCTGCTGATCCTGTTGCCGCTGCTGCTCGCCGCGCCCATGGCGGATGCCGAAGACATCATCTACGCCGTGCCGAACGGCGACTGGCGGCTCATCCTGCAGCGCTTCGAGCCCGGCGCCATCCGCGGCCCGGACGGCACGCCGATCTCGGGCCCGGTCATGGCGCTGCGCGACGCCCTCAATCGCGCCTACCCCGGCGTCACCATCCAGCTGCTTCCCGGCACCTACACGCGCGACACGCCCGACGAGGGCATCCTGTTTCCGCGCGACGGCTCGCCGGACAAGCCGATCACGCTGCGCGGCACCGGCAGCGGCACGGTGATTGACGGCCGCACGGAGGCCTCGAAGCTGTTCTCCCTCGTCTTCGGCACCAGCGAGGAGGGCGCTCTGCTGGTGCCCGATTTCCTCAGGGGCGTGAACTGCGTGCGCCTCGACGGCAAGCAGTGGATCGTGCTCGAGAACCTCACCTTCCTGCGCTGCGCCGACGCGGCGGTCTATGTCCGCAACAGCCAGTACGTCACGCTGCGCGGCTCCACGATCATCGGCGGCCTCTACGCCGTCTTCGCCACCGGCGTGCGGTCGCACCACCTGCTGGTGGAGGACAACGTCTGGATCCAGGACCCCTCGGAGGCGATGTGGAAGCGCATCCACTGGTGCGAGTACAAGTACGGCGACCTGAAGGCCCAGGCCGGCGCGCTCTTCGCCTCGCTCGACATTCCCGGCGGCGTCATCGTGCGCGGCAACAAGGTGCACAACGTCTTCAACGGCGTGCGCATGGACGTCTCCCGCGCCAAGCGCGCGCGGATACCGAAGCGGCCGTCCTGGATCGGCAAGCTCAACACCAACGTCGAGGTCTACGACAACGACTTCTCCTTCACCCGCGACAACGTGCTGGAGCCGGAGTTCGACGCCACCAACTGGTGGTTCTACGGCAACCGCATCCGCAACGCTCATGCCTGGTTCTCGTTCGACGGGCTGTGGGGCGGCCGCTGGTATCTGTACGACAACGTCGGCTGGTTCGACGACAAGCCGGGCCGCGACTGCGCCGCCAACCCGGTCTGCGAGCATTGGGCGGACTGGCATCCGGCGGCGCCCGAGCAATGCACAGATCCGCATGACGGCGGACGCGTCTTCAAGTTCCGGCCGGACGCACGCTACGCCCCGGGGCCGCTCTACGTCTTCAACAACAGCTGGTATCTGCGGGCCAGCGTGATCAAGGACGGGCGGCTCGGCTATATCGGCCACTGGAACAACGCCATCGCGTTCTGCCGGCCCGAGGACTATCCCGACGGGCTGTGCGAGGCCGTGAAGCCGTTCTTCAACGGCTTCCTCTGGGACGGCGACAACTATTCCTTCAAGCATGACATGAGCAATCACCCGGATTTCCCGACCGGCCTGCGGGCCCAGGGCTATCGGGTCACCGGCATCGGCCTGTCGCCGGACCGGCCGCTGTTCGACAACGCGGCCCAGGGCGACTTCATCCTGTTGCGCGACAGCCCTGGCCGCGGCGCCGGCTGCGTCGTGGCCGAGGACGATCAGGGACGGCTGCAATGCGACGATCCGCCGGCGCAGGGCCAGGGCCCCGACATCGGCGCATCAGCGGACGGCTCGCGCCCTCCGGGCGTCGATTTCCTCAGCTACGACGGCGGCCTCTATGAAGACCCGCCGCGGATCGTGCGCGTCGAGTTGCCGACGGAGGTGCCCGGCGCCCCCGCGCCCATGCCGCTGCGCGTCGTCTTCTCCAGCCCCGTCGTCCTGATGGCGTCCGATATCCGCGCCGAGATCGACTATGCCGAGGAGCCGTCGATCACCTCCGGGCCCTGCGCCGTCGTCGGACGTGTGCTGACCTGTCCGGTCGCCGCCGGCCTCCCGCCGACCGCCGTGACCGGCGTCCGCCTGCCCGACGCGATCGTCGGCCCCACCGGCGCCCTGGCCACGACCTGGGGCAGCGTCTCCGACCTCGTCAGCCTGATGCGGTAGGTCAGTAAAGTCACGGCCGAGCGATCCTGCGTCCTTCGACCCGGGTCTCCCGAAGGCTGGCGCGTGGCGCTTTCCGGCGGGCGATGGTACGGTGGCCGGGGATTCGCCGATGACCGTCCTGCGCTCCACTCTCGACACCCGCTCGGAGGAGTTCCGTCGCAACGGCGCTGCGCTGCAGGCGCTCGTAACCGATCTGCGCGCCAAGGTCGAGGAGATCCGCCTCGGCGGCGGCAAGGCGGCGCGCGAGCGGCATCTGTCCCGCGGCAAGCTGCTGCCGCGCGAGCGCATCCGCACCCTGCTCGACCCGGGCGCACCGTTCCTGGAGCTGTCGCAGCTGGCCGCCCACGGCGTCTATGACGAGCCGGTGCCGGCCGCCGGCATCATCACGGGCATCGGCCGCGTCAGCGGCCAGGAATGCGTCATCATCGTCAATGACGCCACCGTGAAGGGCGGAACCTACTACCCGCTCACCGTGAAAAAGCACCTGCGCGCCCAGGACATCGCGCGCGAGAACCGGCTGCCCTGCATCTACCTCGTCGATTCTGGCGGCGCCAACCTGCCGAACCAGGACGAGGTGTTCCCCGACCGTGATCATTTCGGCCGCATCTTCTACAACCAGGCCACCATGTCCGCGCAGGGCATCCCGCAGATCGCCGTCGTCATGGGCTCCTGCACCGCCGGCGGCGCCTATGTGCCGGCCATGTCCGACGAGAGCATCATCGTGCGCAACCAGGGCACGATCTTCCTCGGCGGGCCGCCGCTGGTGCGCGCCGCCACCGGCGAGGTCGTGACCGCCGAGGAGCTCGGCGGCGCCGATGTCCACAGCCGCACCTCGGGGGTCACCGACCACTATGCCCAGGACGACACCCACGCGCTCGGCATCGCCCGCCGCATCGTGGCCCATCTCAACCGCGTGAAGCGGCCGAACATCGGGATCCGGGAGCCGCGCGAGCCGCAGTACGACTCGTCGGAGATTTACGGCATCATCCCCTCGGACACTCGCAAGCCCTACGATGTGCGCGAGGTGATCGCGCGCCTGGTCGACGCCTCGGAGTTCGATGAGTTCAAGCAGCTCTACGGCACGACCCTGGTGTGCGGCTTCGCCCACCTCTTCGGCTATCCCGTCGGCATCGTCGCCAACAACGGCATCCTGTTCTCGGAATCGGCGCTGAAGGGCGCGCATTTCATCGAGCTCTGCGCCCAGCGCGGCATCCCTCTCGTGTTCCTGCAGAACATCACCGGTTTCATGGTGGGCAAGAAGTACGAGGCCGGAGGCATCGCCAAGGATGGCGCCAAGATGGTGACGGCCGTCTCCTGCGCCCGCGTGCCCAAGCTCACGCTCATCATCGGCGGCAGCTTCGGCGCGGGCAATTACGGCATGTGCGGCCGCGCCTTCTCGCCGCGCTTCCTCTGGATGTGGCCCAACGCCCGCATCTCCGTGATGGGCGGTGACCAGGCCGCCAACGTGCTGGCGCAGGTGAAGCGCGACGGCCTCGCCGCCAAGAAGCAGAACTGGGGCGCGGACGAGGAGGAGGCCTTCAAGGCCCCGATCCGCGCCCAGTACGAGCAGCAGGGCCATCCCTATTACGCGAGCGCCCGCCTCTGGGACGACGGCGTCATCGATCCGGCCGACAGCCGCATGGTGCTCGCCCTCGGCCTGTCGGCGGCCCTCAACGCGCCGATCGAGTCCACGGATTTCGGCATATTCAGGATGTAACGACCATGAGCGCATTGCTGAGCAAGATCGACGAGAAGCACATCGCGACCATCACCTTGAACCGGCCGCTGATCCACAATGCCATCGACGACCAGTTGATCCACGAGCTGATGAACGTCTTGCGCGACCTCGAGCAGAAGCCGCAGGTGCGCGCCGTCCTGATCACGGCCGCCGGCCCCAGCTTCTGCGCCGGCGCCGACCTGCAGTGGATGAAGCGCATGTCGACGGCCTCGCAGGACGAGAACCTGCGCGATGCCGAGCAGCTCGCGGGCATGCTGCGCCGCCTGAACATCTTTCCGCGGCCGACGGTGGCGCTGGTGCAGGGCTCGGCCTACGGAGGGGGCGTCGGGATCGTGGCGGCCTGCGACGTCGCCATCGCCAGCGAGGGCGCCAACTTCAGCCTGTCGGAGGTGAAGCTCGGCCTCATCCCCGCGGTCATCAGCCCCTATGTCATCTCCGCCATGGGCGCGCGCGCGGCACGGCGCTATTTCCTCACGGGCGAGCGCTTCACGGCCGAAGAGGCGCTGCGCATGGGCCTGGTGCACGAGGTCGTGCCCGGCGACCATCTGCTGCGCACCGCCGACCGCGTCATCGCCAGCCTGCTCGAGGGCGGCCCGCGCGCCCATGCCGAGGCCAAGCGTCTGGTCTTCGACGTCGCCGGCAAGCCGATCGAGCCCGGCGTGATCGACGAGACCACCCGCCGCATCGCCGCCATCCGCGCCAGCCCCGAAGGCCGCGAAGGCGTCACCGCCTTCCTCGAAAAGCGCAAGCCG
>DATIXH010000287.1:0-2332 GCA_035518775.1 Candidatus Acidiferrum sp. | reverse complement strand
GTCGTCCGTGATCGAGTCGTACCAGTTGTCTTCCTCGGCCTCGTGGTTCCAGCAGTCGAACGCACGCTGCGCGCGCGCCGCCACCTGCGGGTTGCTGTCGCGCGCCCCGCCGTCGAGCGCCGCCATCAGCTTGGCCCGGGCATCCGTCAACTCGCCCTGGTGTTCGCCGACGTCGCCCACCTCTTCCGGCAGCACCACCTGCCCGCCGGCCGCGGCCAGGCCCTTGATGGCGAAGTAGTCGGCTGCCGACCAGTCGCGCTCGTCCTTCTCATGCGCCACGAAGGACCGGTACTCCTCCGTCAGCGCCTGCGTGAACGGCGTACCTCCGGTCGCTTGCACCTCTTCCATCTGCTTGATGTTGCTGGCACAGCCGGACAGCGCCGCCGCTGCGCCGAACAGCATCGCCACCAGCGCGGCCTTCATAATCACCCTCAGGTCGGACATCGGTTGCTCCCCATCGAATCGTGCGTTCCGGGGCGCTGCGGCGCCCGGCTGCACAGACTTTGTTCCCACATGTCTTAGACGGCGCCCGGCGCGGCAACAATTGGCCCTTGGTCCAATATCGGCGCCGACGGCGCTCAGGGCACCTGATAGTGCAGTTCCCGCCAGAACATGATCCCGCTCACGCGCAGCGTTGCCGTGCTGCCGGACAGGCGCACCAGCTCCTGCAGGCTGCTGCGGACCGTGAAGCGGCCGCCGCCGGTGATGCCGGCGAAGCGGTCGGTGCCGCCCGTCAGGGTGAAGTCGCCGTCGCAGCCGACCAGATGGACGCCGGTGCAGGCGAGTTGGGCGAATATGCGGGCGCCATCCTTGGCGGTGATGTTGCAGCGGCCGGTCGCGCTCTGTGTGCCGTCATCGAGGTTGACCAGCAGCATGGCGGGACAGACCAGCTGCCCGCCGTCGACGGGCCCCTTGTCGGTCTCCACATAGACCGTGCCCGCGATCGTGCCGATGAAGGTCGCCTCCTTGACGCCGGTCTGGAGCGTCTGGCCCTCGCCCTGCCAGGCGGCGAAGGCCTTGAGCGTGCCCTCTTCGGCCGCCGGGGCGGGCGGCGTCAGGATCGCCGCGGCCAGTGCGGCCGCCCCGCCAAACGACAGCAATCTGCGAACGCACCCCGCCATGGCCCTCCCCGCGCTCTCCGTTCAATCGAGGTTGATGTATATCGCGTCGCCGCCGAGCGAGAGCGCCAAGCCTTTGCGATCGGCCTCAAGCGCCAGGACGACGCCATGGTTGTTCTTTAGCCAGAGCTTTCCGGTGCTCACGTCGCCGATGGCCATTCCATAGCGGCCCTGCACGTAGGCGCCGGGGAAGTGTGCGAGTTCGTCGAGGTTGTAGACCGTTCCGGTTGCCGTGATCTTGGAGACCCCGAAGCCGCCGACCCCCAGGCCGCCGATCGTGAAGTCATAGGATTTGCTGCCGAATTTCAGGGTTCCGCCGCCGAGATTGCCGCTGCCGATGAAGGCGATCTGCACCTGCTCGATGCGGACCGTGCCGGACTGTTTGAGATCGTCGGCCCTGACGACGGCTGTCGCCGCGAGTCCCGTGAGCAATGCAGCAAGCGCTGCGCCGCATTGCAGGAAGCGACGTCGGTTCGAGGCAGTCGCCGAGGAACTGGCAGCTATCGCACTGTAGGCCATATTAGACCTTGCATACCGAAGCCACGTCATCTGCTCTCGCGCGTGGCAGTTGCTCACGTATCGATCCGCGCAGCATCTTGCGGGCGGGGCGAGACGCCCTCAATTGGACTTTGGTCCAATCACGCACCCCGCGCTTCTCATGCGCAACGTGCTTCGCGTGCCGATTCTTTCCGCAGAATGACCGTCAAAACGCCGAGTCTTCGGCGTCCACTGTAACCGCAGCCCTAATCCGGTTGATTTCGCGGAAAGCGTGGTGCGATGATGACGAAGCCTTTCGGGGGCATCGCCGCCCTGTCACCATCGTCGCGGTGGGTCATGTTGGGCGTCAGGGTCAGAGTTAGCGGCATTGGCCGGCGTGCAGGTCTGCGCCCGCTGGCGGCGCTCATCCTCTGTGCCTGCGCACTCGCGGGGGCGGTCGACGCGCCAGTCCGCGCGGCGGCGCAGGACCAGGACACGGACGACCGACAGCACATCCTGGTGCTGTTCTCCAACGAGACGCACATGCCGGCAAGCGAGTCCGTCTTCGAAGGATTTCGCAACGCGCTGCCGGCCGAGCTTTCGGACCGTCGGGTGCTGTTCTCGGAATATCTCGACGCCAACCGCTTCCCCGGCGGGATGCAAGAACAGATGCTCGCGTTCCTGCAGGCCAAGTACGCCGCGATCCGGATCGATGTCGTGGTCTCCGTCGGCCCCGA
>DATIXH010000286.1:0-22861 GCA_035518775.1 Candidatus Acidiferrum sp. | reverse complement strand
GGCCTTTCAAGGGGGCCTTGCCCTGCCTCCACTTCGCTCTCTAACGTGGCGCGGGGAGGACGCCGCGCATGCTGCTGTCGGTGCAGGACCTGTCGGTTCGCTTCCAGACGGAGGACGGCACGGTTCATGCCGTGAACGGCGTGAGCTTCGATCTCGAGGCGTCGGAGACGCTCGGCATCGTCGGCGAATCCGGCTGCGGCAAGAGCGCCACCAGCCTGGCGATCACGCGGCTGCTGCCGCACACGCAGGCGACCATCGCCGGCGGCCGCATCCTCTTCCGCGACGTCGATCTACTGGGCATGCCGGCGCGCGCAATGCGCAAGCTGCGCGGCCGCGACATCGCGATCGTGTTCCAGGATCCGATGACCTCGCTCAATCCGGTGCTCAGCATCGGCCGGCAGCTGACGGAGGCGCTGCGCGCGCACGAGTCGCTGCCGCGGACGGACGCGGAGGCGCGCGCGATCGAGCTGCTGCAGACGGTCGGCATCCCGGCACCCGCCGCGACCCTCCAGCGCCATCCGCATCAGCTGAGCGGCGGCATGCGCCAGCGGGTGATGATCGCCATGGCGCTGGCGCTGGCGCCACGGCTGCTGATCGCCGACGAGCCGACGACGGCGCTGGACGTGACGATCCAGGCGCAGGTGCTCGAACTGATCCGCGAGCTGACGCGGCAGCGGGGAACGGCGGTGATCCTGATCACGCACGATCTCGGCATCGTGGCGCAGATGACGCAGCGGGTGGCCGTGATGTATGCGGGGTTCATCGTCGAGACGGCGCTGACGCCGGACCTGTTCGCCGCGCCGCGCCATCCCTACACCATCGGTCTGCTGCATTCGCTGCCGCGGCTCGATAAGGAGCGCGGCGGCGAGCTGATCTCCATCGAGGGATCGCCGCCGGATCAGCTGACGCCGCCCGCCGGATGTCCGTTCGCGCCCCGCTGCGCCTGGCGTCTGCCGGTCTGCTCGACCGCGAACCCGTCACTTACGACCGCGAGCGGAAGCGGCGATGCAACTGACGCTCGTGCAAAGCATCGCGTGGCCTGCCATAACCCGGCGACAGCAGAGGAAGCGAGCGCCGGCCAGCCTCTGCGGCCGGGCACCGCGGCGGGACTGGAGGCCGTGCCGTGAGCGCCGCGGCCACCGGCCGGGATCAGCCGCTGCTCAGCGTCCGCGACCTCGCGGTCCATTTCGGCATCTCCAAGGGCTTTCTCTTCAGCCGATCGATCGGCGCCGTGCGCGCGGTCGACGGCGTCAGCTTCGACATCGGCCGCGGCGAGACCGTCGGCCTGGTCGGCGAATCCGGTTGCGGCAAGAGCACGACCGGGCGCGCCATCGCCCGCCTGAACCGCCCGACGGCCGGATCGATCAGACTGGACGGCCAGGATCTGTCCACGCTGGAGGGCGCGGCCTTGCGGCGCGTGCGCCGACGCCTGCAAATGATCTTCCAGGATCCCTACTCCAGCCTCAATCCGCGCATGGCCATCGGCGCCATCATCGGCGAGCCGCTGCAGATCCATGGCGTCGGCACGACGCGCGAGCGCGCGGAGCGCGTGCGCGAGCTGCTCGCCGTCGTTGGGCTGCCGCGACAGGCGGCCGATCGCTATCCGCATCAGTTCAGCGGCGGGCAGCGCCAGCGCGTCGGCATCGCCCGCGCGCTTGCGCTCAATCCCGAACTCATCGTCGCCGACGAGCCCATCAGCGCGCTCGACGTCTCGATCCAGGCCCAGATCCTCAATCTGCTGGCGCGCCTGCAGCGCGACTTCAGGCTGACCTATCTGTTCATCGCCCACGACCTCGCGGCCGTGCGGCACATCAGCGACCGCATCCTCGTCATGTATCTCGGCCGCATCGTGGAGTCGGCGCCCTCGGCGGAGCTCTATCGCCGGCCGCTGCACCCCTACACGGTAGCGCTGTTGTCGGCGGTTCCGCTGCCGGATCCGGCCGCCGAGGCCACGCGCCGCCGCATCGTGCTCAGGGGCGACGTACCCAGCCCGGCGGCGCCGCCGCCCGGCTGCCCGTTCCACACGCGCTGCTGGCTGCGCGAGCGCCTCGGCAATCCCGGTGAGTGCACGAGCGCCGCGCCGCCGCTGCGCACGGTGGGCGGTGGCCACAGTGTCGCCTGCCACTTTTCGGACGCGGTCGCGGAGACGCGGGTCAACGGCGCAGGCGCGGCGACAGCGCCTCCTGCAGGCCGTCCCCCAGCAGGTTGAAGGCCATCACCGAGAGGAAGATGGCGAGGCCGGGGAAGGTGACGATCCACCACTGGTCGAGAAAGTAGTCGCGGCCGATCGAGACCATCGAGCCCCATTCCGGCGTCGGCGCCTGGGCGCCGAGGCCGATGAAGGAGAGACTCGACAGCGTGAGAATCGCGTAGCCGATATCCAGGCTCATCTGCACGATGATCGGCGTCAGGCAGTTGCGCAGAATATGGCGCACGGCGATGCGCAGGCCGGAAGCGCCGGCGACGCGAGCGGCCTCGACGAACGCTTCGTTCTTCAGGTGCAGGGCTTGGCCGCGCACCAGCCGCGCATACCAGGGCCACCAGACCACGGCCGTCGCCAGCATGGCGTTGAACAGGCTGGGGCCGAGCGCCGCCGCCAGCCCCATCGCCAGCACCAGCGCGGGAAAGGCCAGGAACATGTCGGTGATGCGCATCAGCGTCTCGTCGACCCAGCCGCCGAAAGAACCGGCAGCGAGGCCGATGCTGGTGCCGATCACGCTCGCCAGCGACAGGATGCCGAGGGCGGTCAGCAGCGACGAGCGCGTGCCGTAGACGACGCGCGCGAGGATGTCGCGGCCGCCGTCGTCGGTGCCGAACCAGTGCAGCGCGCTCGGCGCGGCCAGCCGGTTCGACGGGTCCATCGCCAGCGGGTCGTGCGGCGCCAGCAGCGGCGCGGCCAGAGCCATCAGGACGAACAGCCCCGACAGCGCCAGGCCGATCGCGCTCAGGGGATTGCCGAAGAGGCGGCGGAGCTGGCGCCGCATCTGCCGTCTCCGGCCGGCGGCCACGCTGTCGTCGACGGTCGTGGTCGCGCCCTCGCTCACCCGCCGGCGCTCCGCGCCGACGCATAGGAGATGCGCGGGTCCAGCAGGACGTAGGCGATGTCGACGAGCAGATTGACGAAGACGTATATGACGGAGACGGTGAGTGTGACGCCCATGATGGCGGCGTAGTCGAGGTAGCGGATGGCGTTCACGGCATAGAGGCCGATGCCGGGCCAGTTGAATACCACTTCCGTCAGCACGTTGCCCGCGAGCAGCGTGCCGACCTGGAGGCCGATCACCGTCGTGGTCGGGATGAGCGCGTTGCGGAAGACGTGCCGGCCGAGGACGATCGGCTCGGTCAGCCCCTTGGCGCGCGCCTGCCGGACATGGTCGGCATCGAGCAGCTCGATCGCCGAGGCCCGCATCATGCGCGTCACGACGGCGACGCTGCCGGCGGCCAAGGTTGCGGCCGGCAGGATCAGATGCGCGAGGGCGGAGAGGAAGGTGCCGAAATCTCCGGCGAGCAGCGTATCGATCACGTAGGCGCCGGTGACTCGCGGCGGCTCGATATCGATGATGCCGAGGCGGCCGCCGATCGGCAGCAGCTGCAGGTTCCGGTAGAAGACGATCTGCAGGACGATGCCGAACCAGAAGATCGGCATGGACACGCCGGCGACCGTGGAGACGCGGATGAGATGGTCGAGCGGGCGGCCGCGGCGGATGGCGGCCAGCATGCCCGTCGGCAGCCCGAGGCCGATGACCAGCAGGATCGCCGCTGTCGTGAGCTCGATCGTGGCCGGCAGGTACTGACGCAGGTCGGCGGCGACCGGCCGCCGCGTCGTCAGGGACATACCGAGATCGCCGCGGAAGAGGCCGCCGACATAGATGACGTACTGCTCGACCACGGGACGGTCGAGGCCGTAGAGCTTCGCCACGGCCGCGACCTGCTCCTGCGTCGCGTGCTGCCCCGCCAGCAGGCGCGCCGGATTGCCGGGCACCAGATGGGTGAGCGCGAAGGTGATCACGCTCATCCCCAGCAGGACGATCACCATCAGCAGCAGGCGCCGGAGGATGTACCTCGCCATTCCCTGCGCTCAGGCCGCCCGCACGACCGCGCCGCTACTCCTTGTGCAAGGCGTAGAAATCGAGCGTCTCGATGTTCACGCCGTTGAACACGAAGCCCTTGAGGTTGTCGCGCATCGGCAGCCGGTAGTTCTTCTCATAGACGTAGAGGGCGGGCGACTCCTCGACCAGGATCTTCTGGGCCTCGCCGTACATCGCCATGCGCTTGGCCTCGTCGGGCTCGGCGGTCGCCTTGTCGAGCAGCCCATCGAGCTTCGGGTTCGAGTAGTAGCCCCAGTTGTAGGCCGCGCTGCCCTGGGCACCGGTGGCAAAGATCGACCACATGTAGTCGTAGGGCGAGGCCAGGGTCGGCCACCAGACCAGACCGAAGGCATGGTCGGCGGTCTCCGGATTCGACAGCAGGCCGGCCCAGGCCGAGGCCGACAGCTCCTGGATCTGCACGTCGATGCCGAGGTCCTTCATGTTGCTCTGAAAGAGCTCGCCGAGCGGGCGCTTCCACCAGTAGCCGGTCTCGTAGGTGTAGTTGATGGTGAAGCCGCCGTTGGGATGGCCGGCCTCGGCTAGCAGCTGCTTGGCCTTCGCGGGATCATACTTGTACTGCGCCACGTCGGCGTTGAAGCCGACGAAGGTGCTGGGGATCGGTCCGCGCGCCTGCTTCGCCTTGCCCCGCAGCATGTCGTTGATGAAGGCGTCGTAGTTGAAGCCGTAGGCGATGGCCTGGCGCACCTTGGGATCGGCTGTCGGGCCCTTCTTGCAGTTCAGCACGATGTAGTAGAGGTTCAGCGAGGGCACGTTGGTGACGGTGATCCCGGGCTTGCCGTCCATCGACTCCACGACGTCGTCGGGCAGGAAGAGGCCGACGTCGATCTCGCCCTGCTCGAGCAGCAGCCGCTCGGTGCTGGGCTCCTGGATGTATTTGATGATCACGCGGTCGAAATGGTTGCCGTCCCAGCCCTGCCAGTAGTCGGGGTTGCGCTTGAGGACAGCCTGCTGCGACTGGGTGTAGGAGTCGAGCATGTAGGGGCCGGTGCCGACCATGTGATCGCGCAGATAGGCCTGGCCCCAGTCGCCGTCCTTCTGATTGTCCTTGATCGCCTTGGGCGAGATCAGCTTCACCGTGTACATGCCGGCGAAGGCGGAGAGGAAGCTGTCGGACGGCGTAGTGAGCTTGATCACGACCGTGCTGTCGTCGGGCGTCTCGGTGCTGGCGATGGGCGCGAGCGCGTACGCTATGCCCTGCTTCACGGCGATCTGGCGCTCGATGTTGAACTTCACGGCGGCGGCGTTCAGCGGCTCGCCGTCCGTGAACTTGATGCCCTTGCGGATCTTGAAGGTGTAGGTCAGGCGGTCCGCCGAGATGTCGTAGCTCTCGGCCAGCGCCGGCACGATCTCCAGCGTGCCGCCCTTGTACTGCAGCAGCGACTCGTAGACGCCGCGCCAGATGAGCGGGGACTGGCCGTCGAAGGAAACGCCGGGATCGAGCGTCACGGCCTCGGCGCCGGAGGCGACGACGAGCGTGTCCTTGCCGGCGGCGTGGGCAGCGCTGCCAGCGATCTGGGCAGCCGCGAACAGAGCGCCCGCCAGCAGCAGAGCGCGCAAGACGGAGCCGGAGCGATTTCCAGAGATCATGGCGTTAGGCCTCCCGATATCGCGGTCCGTTGAGCCGGACTCGCGTTCGTGCGGAGCATGCACGAAGAATACCGCACGCTAACGAGCGCCCGCGGCATCGTCAACGCGTTGCCTCGACGCCGGTCGCCGCGCTAGGCTGCGCACCAACGAGAAAACGCCCGGAGGAGGAGATGCCGCGTTTCGTGACGGTCGGCTGCGCGCAGCTGGGGCCGATCGCCCGCGCCGAGACCCGCCCGCAGGTGGTGCGCCGCCTGCTCGCGCTGATGCGGCAGGCGCACGGCATGGGCTGCGACCTGATCGTTTATCCCGAACTGGCGCTGACGACGTTCTTCCCGCGCTGGGTGCTGAGCGACGAGGCGGAGATCGACTCCTTCTACGAGCGCGAGATGCCCGGCGCCGAGACGCGGCCACTGTTCGAGGAGGCGCAGCGGCTGGGGATCGGATTCCACCTCGGCTATGCCGAGCTGGTCACCGAGGGCGGGCGCAAGCGGCGCTTCAACACCAGCATCCTCGTGGACAAGAGCGGGCGCATCGGCGGCAAGTATCGGAAGATCCATCTGCCGGGCACGGCCGACGCGATCGCAGGGCGGCAGGGTCAGCATCTGGAGAAGCACTATTTCGAGGTCGGCGATCTCGGCTTCGGCGTGTTCCGCGCCTTCGGCGGGATAATGGGGATGTGCATCTGCAACGACCGGCGCTGGCCCGAGACCTACCGCGTCATGGGGCTGCAGGGCGTCGAGATGATCATGCTCGGCTACAACTCGCCGGTCGGTCTCGGCGACACGTTCGATCTCGATTCGCTGGAGCTGTTCCACAACCACCTGGTGATGCAGGCCGGCGCCTACCAGAACGGCACCTGGGTGATCGGCGCCGCCAAATGCGGCTTCGAGGAGGGCTATCACATGATCGGGCAGAGCGCGATCATCGCGCCCTCCGGCGAGATCGTCGCGATGTGCCACGGCTACGAGGACGAACTCTGCGTGCGCCGCTGCGACCTCGACTTCGGTTACCGCTACAAGAACGATATCTTCAACTTTGCCGCCCACCGGCGGCCCGAGCACTACCGCCTCATCGTCGAACGAACCGGCGCACAACCGCCGCCGGAATGAGCATAAAGAGCACTGGGAGTAAGCGCAGATGGCACAACTCGATCTCCTCATCCGCAACGGCACGGTCGTCACCGCCAGCGACACGATCCGCTGCGACGTCGGCGTGAAGGACGGCCGGATCGCCCTCCTCGGCCGGAACCTCGGCGACGCCGCTGAGACGTTCGATGCCACGGACAAGCTCGTGCTGCCGGGCGGCGTCGACTCCCATGTCCATGTCGACGAGCCGCCGTTCTACGGCGTGCTCAACGTCGACGACTTCCGCTCGGCCACGCGCTCGGCGGCCTGCGGCGGCACCACCACGATCGTGCCGTTCGTCCAGCAGGAGGAGGGCAAGGGCCTGCGGCAATCGGTGAACGCCTATCACGGCAAGGCCGAGGGCAACGCGGTCATCGACTATGCGTTCCATCTCATGATCACCGACACCAGCGACCAGGTGCTCGGACAGGAGCTGCCCGCTCTGGTCGAGGACGGCTACAGCTCGTTCAAGATCTACATGACGTATGAGGGTTTCGTCCTCAACGATCTGCAGATCCTGGAGGTGCTGGCGACGGCGCGGCGCACCGGCGCCATGGTGATGATCCATGCCGAGAACGACCACTGCATCCATTGGCTGACCAAGCAGCTGAGCGCTTCCGGCGACAGCTCGCTGGCGCAGTACCCGAAGATGGCGCCGATGCCGGTGGAGCGCGAGGCGACGCATCGAGCGATCACGCTGGCGGAGATCGTCGACGTGCCGGTCCTGCTGGTGCATGTCTCGGCGCGCGAGGCGCTGGAGCAGATCAAGTGGGGCCGCGACCGCGGGCTCCGCGTCTATGGCGAGACCTGCCCGCAATATCTGTTCCTCACCAAGGACCACATCGCGCAGGCCGGCTGGGAGGGCGCGAAGTACCTCTGCGCGCCGCCGCCGCGCGACAAGGGCAATGCGGACGCGCTCTGGCACGGGCTCGCCAATGGCCTGTTCCAGGTGCTGTCGTCCGACCACTGCTCCTTCAAGTTCGAGAGCAAGGAGGGCAAGAAGGCGCACGGGCCGCATCCGCACTTCCGCAAGGTGGCGCCGGGCGTGCCCGGCATCGAGACTCGCCTGCCGCTCATCTTCTCCGAGGGCGTGGGCAAGGGACGGATCGATCTCAATACCTTCGTCGCGGTGACCGCGACCAACGCGGCAAAGATCTATGGCCTCTATCCGCGCAAGGGCACGATCGCGGTCGGCGCCGATGCCGACATTGCGATCTGGGATCCGGAGCGGGAGGTCACGATCCGCCACGACCTGCTGCACGACAACATGGACTACACGCCCTATGAGGGCATGACGGTGAAGGGCTGGCCGATCGCCACCTTCTCGCGGGGCGAGGCGGTGTGGCGCGACGGCAAGCCCGCCGGCAAGCCCGGGCGCGGCCTGTTCCTGCCGTGCGAGCGGCCGGACCCGGCCAAGCCGCTGGGACGCGCCGTGCAGTAATCGCTGCCCCGACGCGCACCCCATGACCCGCGCACCGCTGACGCTCGACCAGATCGTGCAGGCCGGGCTTTGCATCGGCTGCGGCCTGTGCGAGAGCGTGGCCGGACCCGAGCGCGTGCGCATCGTCATGACGCCGGAGGGCCGGGAACGACCGGTGGCGCAGGCGCCGCTCGATGCCGCCACGCTCGCCCTGATCAACGCCGTCTGCCCGGGAGTGACGGTCGAAGGTCCCGATCCCGCGGCGAGCGCCGACGGCGTGCGCTGGGATACGATCTGGGGGCCCGCGGTACGGATCGCGAAAGGCCACGCCGCCGACCCGGCGGTCCGGTTCAACGGCTCGGCCGGCGGCGTCCTGTCGGCGCTGGCGATCTACCTGCTCGAGACCGGCCGGGTCGATTTCATCTTGCATGTGGCAGCGTCGACCGAACAGCCGATGCGCACGAAGCGTCAGCTGAGCTTCGACCGCGCGCAAGTGATGGCGGCGGCCGGATCGCGCTACGGCCCGGCGGCGCCGCTGGTCGATTTCACAGAGCTGCTCGAGCGCAGCCGTCCGTTCGCCTTCATCGGCAAGCCCTGCGACGTGGCGGCCGTGCGCAACCTCGCGCGGCATGACCCGCGGGTCGACCAGGTCGTGCGCTACATCCTGGCGTTCGTCTGCGGCGGCGCCTCGGAGTTCGCCAAGACGCGCGACCTGGTCGAGGGGTTCGCGCTGACGGAGGACGACGTCTCGCTGCTGCGCTATCGCGGCCTGGGCAATCCCGGCCTGACGCGCGTGGAGACGAAGGACGGCCGCACCTTCTCCACGACCTACAGCGACCTCTGGCGGGACGAGGGCAAATGGATGCTGCAATTCCGCTGCAAGATCTGCGCGGACGCCATCGGCGAGCTGGCGGACCTTGCGGTCTCCGACGTCTGGCCAGGCGGCGCGCCGACGGGCGAGGATGCCGGCTTCAACGGCCTCATCGCGCGCACGCCAAGAGGGCGGGCGCTGCTCGAGGATGCGGCCCGTGACGGCGCCCTGGTCGTGCTCGAGGATCTGGATTTTCGCGACCTCGACGGCGTGCAGCCGCATCAGGTCTACAAGAAGCAGGCCGTCGCCGCGCGTCTCGACGCGATGCGCGATGCCGGCGCGCTCATGCCGTCGTTCTCGGGGCTGCGGCTCGACGATGCCGCCGCGACGACCGATGCGGAGACCCTGCGCGCCAACTACCGGGGCATGCGCGAGCGACTCGACGCCGACGACAACCGCGAGCCCTCCCCTGCCGGCGGCGGCGAGTGAGTACATTTTCCTTTCCGCGCGCAGCCTGTAGGATACGACCCAAAGCTGTGCCACGAAGGGGAGATGGACATGGCGGCGATCAAAGCCGCGGATGAACCGGTGACGACGGAGCGGCCGCTGTCGGCCGAGCAGATTGCGGTGTTCCACCGGGACGGCTATGTCGTCATCCCCGGATTCTTCGCCGGCGCGGAGATCGAGCCGCTGCGGCTGGCCTGCCTTGCCGATCCCACGATCGGCGGCCGCATCCGCGCCGTCGCCGACAGCGACGGCAACGCCCAGGAGGTCCTCGGCTGGACCGAGTACAGCGACACCTGGCTCGGCAGCGTGGCGTTCCTCGCCCGCATGATCGACGGCGCCGAGGCCCTGCTCGGCAAGAGCAGCTATCACTGGCACTCCAAGCTGTCGATGAAGCGGCCGCACACCAAGGGCCGCTGGGATTGGCACCAGGACTACCCCTATTGGTACAAGGAGGGCTGCCTGTGGCCGGACATGCTGACCTGCTGCGTGGCCGTCGACGCCTGCGATGAATCGAACGGCTGCATGAAGCTGGTGCGCGGCTCGCATCGCCTCGGACGGGTCGACCACACGCAGGTCGGCGAGGCCGTCGGCTTCGATCCGGTGCGGCTGCAGCTCGTGCTCCAGCAGTGCGACGTCGTGCCGATGCTGCTCGAGCCCGGCGATGCCTGCTTCTTCCACGCCAACACCCTGCACGCCTCCGGCGCCAACGTCTCGGACCGGCCGCGCACGCTGCTGCATTGCTCCTACAACACCATCGCCAACTCGCCCTTCATGTCCGAGGGACAACAGCACCATCGCTACAAACCGTTCCGCAAGCTGCCCGACGATACGCTGCGCGCCGGTGGCTGGCGCGCGGTCTTCGAAGGCCACGTCTTCAGCGACCGCAGAGGCAAGGTCGGCGACGTCAGCAACTACGGTTACAAGATCCTGAAGACCGCTTGAGGACAGCGTCGCGGCCCTAATCGGGCAGGCCGCTTCGCTTCAGCAGATAGCGGATGCGCTTCAGCGCGCCGTACACGACCGCCGCCGAGAGAGCGCAGACGAGCATGATCCAGAGAAATCCGCTGCCATTGTCGGTGAGCGGCAAGCCCTGCACGTTCATGCCGAAGATGCCGACGACCAGCGTCGGCGGCAGGAACAGCGAGGTCAGGATCGAGAGCGCATGGAGATGGCTGTTGGCCTCGGCCGCGAGTTGGGCGGAGATCTCTTCTTGAAGAAGCCGGCCGCGGTCCTGCATTGCAACGACCTCATGGTCGAGCGCCGCCAGCCGTTGAGCGATCCGCCCCGCGGTCGCGCGCAGCAATGGCCCGGTGTCTGCGGCATGGTTGTGCTCCAACCGGTGGAAGGTCGTGACAAGGCCGACGAGCCGCCGATGCACGCGCACGGCCTTTCGCCTGAGGCTGCTCAGGCGCTTGCGCTCGTCATAGACGGCGTCGGCGAGCACGCGATCCTCGACCTTGTCGAACCCCGCCGCCAAATCTCCCACGCTGCGTTCCATATCAGCCAGCATCTCGCCGACGACCGACTCGAGCACGTGGGTCGGAGCCGGCAGCGGCCGGCCGCGCTCGATCGCCTGGCGCGTCGACTCGAGCGCCCGCAGGGAATGGCGGCAGCCGCTGACGAGCACATGTTCGGTCATGGCGAACCGCCAGTGGCTCGTCTCGTTGGCGGCGCCGTCGAGGCTGCGCACGGTGTCGAGCAAGGCCCCGAAGCAGCAATCCTGTGCCATCTGCAGCTGCTGGCGCTCTTCTGGCGACACCAAGGCGTCGCGCGCGGCCCAATGCAGGTGAGGACTATCGCTCAGCCAGTGGCGCGAGCGCTGATCCCCGAGATTGAAGTGCAGCCATAGCCAGCCGTCTTCGATGGCCGTCGGATCGATCGCGCGATCGACCGGCAGGGCTTCCGCGGCGCCATCGGGCCCGAACCGAAAGGCCCAGGCGAGACCAGGAAGCGGCCGCGGGCCATCGGGGTCGACGAGGGGAAATACCGCTGCCATCGCCCGAGCAAATTCGCGCGGGCGCCGGACCCGTACCGACGCCCGCGCAGAACCTCGATCAGAACACGTGCCGGAACACGAAGTAGAGGCACCCGGAGAGCAGGATCGCGGCCGGCAGCGTGAGCACCCAGGCCATCAGCAGATTGCGCACGGTCGACATCTGCAGGCCGGATTTGTTCGCGGCCATCGTTCCCGCGACGCCCGAAGAGAGGACGTGGGTCGTCGACACGGGCAGACCGAACTGGTCGGCCGCGAAGATCGTCCCCATCGCCACGAGCTCGGCCGCACCGCCTTGCGCGTAGGTCATGTGGTTCTTGCCGATCTTCTCGCCGACGGTGACGACGATCCGGCGCCACCCGATCATCGTGCCGAGGCCGAGGGCGATGGCGACGGCCACCTTGACCCAGAGCGGAATGAACTTGGTCGCCGTGTCCAAGGCCTTGCGGAAGGCGTTCAGGTTCTTCGTCGTGTCGGCATCGAACTGCGGATTGCCCGCCTTCTGCATCAGCCGGATCGCCTCCGACGCCAGATACATGTCGTTGCGGACGTTGTCGACGGCCTCGACCGGCACGCGCGCGATGCTGCCGTACTTCGTGACCTGGTCCGCGACTCCCGTCATCAGGCTCATCAGCGACGGGAGGGTCTCCGGCTTCAGCTCGTGCGAGCGCACATAGGCGGCGACACCTTCTCGGAAGTCGGCCGACGCGGCCACGCCGTTCGCATAGGGCGCCAGCGACTGCTGCGTCACCTGGGCGACGGCATGGAACTCCGTCACCTGGCTGTCGGGCATGGCGCGGTTCAAGGCATAGGCCGTGGGCACCGTGCCGATGAGGATGAGCATGATGAGGCCCATGCCCTTCTGCCCGTCGTTCGACCCATGGGCGAAGCTGACGCCAGTGCAGGTGAGGACGAGGAGGCCGCGGATCCACCAGGGCGGCGGCTGGTTGCCGCGCGGCTCCTTGTACAGTTGGGGCGCACGGATCACGACCTTCATGGCCAGCAGCAGCAGGGCGGCCGCGATGAAGCCGATCAGCGGCGAGAGCAGCAGCGTCTTGCCGACATTGTAGGCCTGGCCCCAATCGACGCCGCTGGTGGCGCTGCCGGCCGGCGCCATCAGCTGGTTGGCGAGGCCGACGCCGATGATCGAGCCGATCAGCGTGTGCGAGCTGGAGGCCGGGAGGCCCAGGAACCAGGTGCCGATATTCCAGATGATCGCGGCGATCAGCAGGGCGAAGACCATCGCGAAGCCCGCGTCCGAGCCGACCTGGAGGATCAGCTCGACCGGCAGCAGCGAGAGGATGCCGAAGGCGACGGCGCCGGACGAGACGAGCACGCCCAGGAAATTGAAGAGCCCCGACCAGACGACGGCGAAATGCGGCGGCAGCGAATGGGTGTAGATCACGGTCGCGACGGCGTTGGCCGTATCATGAAAGCCGTTCACAAACTCGAACCCCAGCGCGACCAGAAGCGCGACGCCGAGCAGGATGAACGGCAGCCATGTCCGCGCAGCCGTGCCGGTGCCGCTTTGGCTCATGTCCGAATAGAGGCTGTAGACCGTGAACAGCAGGCCGACGGCCAGCAGACCGACGAAGACGATCCCCTGCATGGGGTTGATCTTGCCGTCGAGCTTCGGCCGTGCTGCTGCGTGATGGCCGCCGTGTGCGATATCGGTCATGGTCCCTCCCCCGGTGACAGTCGTGTTGCCGCAAGAGTTAAGTCGCCGGCTGTTACATTTTTTCGGGGCGGCCTGTGAGAATCTTCGGCTGCGCCGATCTCCGCGCCGCGCCGTCAGGCGTCGCGCTTGTAGTCGAAGATGACGCGCCCGTAGGGCAGCGTGAGGTCGGCGATGAAATGATGGGCGCCGATCACGCGCCGCACCGGCAGGTCGGCGACCGGCGCATTGACATGCGGGATCAGATGCAGCCGCGCGGGCCCGAGCCAGGAGCCCTTCACCGCGATGTCCGAGAGGTTGTAGGCCACGAGCTGGCAGATCTCCGGCTCGCCGTCCACGCCCGGGATGAGCTTGAGGTTGACCTGCGTTTTCGAGAGCGTGGCCACAGTGCGCTCGCCGTTGCCGGCCATGCGCTCGTGCTTGTAGCCCATCGTGCCCATCGCCACGAGCTGCCCGGCATAGGCCAGCGTGCCCGTGAGCGTGTCCTTCACGATCTCCAGCTTGGGGTGGGCATATTTCTTCGGAAAGCCCCAGATCTCGCGGCCGGCGGCGATCGGCGGGTCGTCGTCGAGATACATCTGGCTGACGAAGTTCACCTCTTCGCCGCGGAAGCGGCAGGGGATCACCACGCCGGACTCGGTGTAGCTGCCGAAGCCCGAGCTGTCGGGCATGCGGATCCACTCGTAGTGGATCAGGGGCTGCTTCAGCGGCTCGAGCGGCTCCGGCAACTGCTGGTCGACGATCTCCGGATCGGTCTCGTAGGTGATGACCATGTATTCGCGGTTGATGAAGCGATAGGGACCGGCCGGATAGCTTGGCCCGGCGGCGGGCATCGAATTGAGCTCGAGAATCTCCCTCTTTCGCATGTCCGCCCCCTCAATGCGCCGTCCAGCCGCCGTCGATCGGCAGCGCCGTGCCGGTGATCGAGCCGGCCTCGTCGGAGGCCAGGAACGCCGCCAGCGCGGCGACCTCCGACACCTCGACGAAGCGCTTGGTCGACTGCGCCGCCAGCAGCACGTCGCGCACCACTGCCTCCTCGGAGATGCCGCGCGCCTTCGCCTGCTCCGGAATCTGCTTCTGCACGAGCGGGGTCATGACATAGCCGGGGCAGATGGCGTTGGCGGTGATGCCGTGCTCCGCCACCTCGAGCGCGACCGTTTTGGTCAGGCCGAGGATGCCGTGCTTCGCCGCCACGTAAGCCGCCTTGAACGGTGATGCCACGAGCGCATGGGCCGAGGCGATGTTGATGATCCGGCCCCATTTCTTGCGCTTCATGTCGGGAACGGCCAGACGGATGGCGTGGAAGGCGCCCGACAGGTTGATGGCGAGGATAGCGTCCCACTTCTCGACCGGAAACTCCTCGACCGGCGCCACGTGCTGAATGCCCGCATTGTTGACGACGATGTCGGCACCGCCGAACTCGCCGTGCGCCAGGTCGATCATCGCCGCGATATCGTCGGGCTTGCTGATGTCGGCAGGACTGTAGGCGACGCCGACATTGTGCTCGCGCGATAGGGACGCGCGCGTCTCCTCGATCGCCTTCGGGTCGCCGAAGCCGTTGATGACGATGTTGGCGCCGTTCTCGGCGAGCGCCTGCGCGATGCCCAGTCCGATACCGCTCGTCGATCCCGTCACGATGGCCGTTTTGCCTGCGAGCATGCGTTTGCGGTTCCCTGATGAGAGATTTGGCGGCCCGAATCCAGGCGCGAGCGCGCCGTGATAGACGGCGAACGACGGCCGTATTGTGAAGGGTTTCCGACAGATCGATGAAGTCCGCCGCGGCCGGCGGCCGTCATAAGCCCGTCACTCATCCTCGGCTATGGTGGCCGGTCCGACAAATGAGGCAGGGGACCCCATGGATGCAACGACGCCCGTAACGCACGAACGCCCGCCGCGCCAGGGCTGGCGGCCCGAACGCTGCGACCGCATCGCCCTCGTCCTGCAGGGCGGCGGCGCGCTCGGCGCCTATCAGGCCGGCGTCTATCAGGCGCTGCACGAGGCCGGCATCGAGCCCGACTGGGTGTCGGGCGTCTCGATCGGCGCCATCAATGCCGCCATCATCGCCGGCAATCCGCCGCACGGCCGTCTGGAGAAGCTGCGCACGTTCTGGGAGCGGATCACCGACCGGCGCGTGTGGCTATTCACGCCCGACGGCGACATTTACCGCAAGGCGCGCAACGCCACGAGCTCGCTCCTGGCGATCATGCAGGGCCAGCCTGGATTCTTCGAGCCGCGCTTCCCCGGCCCCTGGCTCACCCCCGGCGGCGCGCGCGACGCCACCAGCTACTACGACAGCGGGCCGCTGCGGGAGACGCTGCTGGAACTGGTCGACTTCTCGCTGCTGAACGGCGCCGCCACGCGCTTCGCCGTCGGCGCCGTCAACGTGCTGACCGGGAACTTCATCTATTTCGACAACGGCGGCGAGGAGATCGAGCCCGAGCACATCATGGCCAGCGGCGCCCTGCCGCCGGCGCTGCCGATGGTCAAGATCGGGACCGACTACTACTGGGACGGCGGCATCGTCTCCAACACGCCGCTGCAGCACCTGCTCGAGCAGGAGGATCGCCTGAACACGCTGGTTTTCCAGGTCGATCTGTTCAGCAGCCGGGGCGTGCTGCCGCGCGATATCCACGACGTGATGGCCCGCCACAAGGACATCATGTACTCGTCGCGGACGCGCCATAACACCGACGTCTACCGGCGTCTGCACAGCTGGAAGACCCGCCTGTATCAGGCGCTGGCCAAGGTTCCCGACGAGGCGCTGAGCGACGACGAGCGGAAGATGCGGGACGAGCTGGCCGACCTGCCGGAGATCACGATCCTGCATCTGATCTACCAGCAGAAGGCCTACGAAGGTCACGCCAAGGACTACGAGTTCTCTGCTACGTCGATGCGGGAGCACTGGCAGAGCGGCTACGAGGACACCAAGCGCACGCTCAAGCACAAGAAGTGGCTGGCGATGCCGCCCGAAGGCGCCGGCGTCGTTGTGCACGACGTGCATCGGCAGGATGATTGAGAGCGGGCGCGCCGATCCTACATGTCCGTAAGCGACTGTGCCCACCTTAGGGAGGATGACCGGTCATGAAGAAAAACGGAACAGGCGATAGGGAAGCAACTGCAAGTCGTATCGAGGCGGAGATCGCTGACAGCTTCGACGAGGAGCTGGAGATGGAGATCGACGACGAGCGGCTATCCCGGCTGCTCGAGGGCCTGGCGGAGCATCCGGAGTCGGAGACCCTCGACCGGCATCTCTATTTCAAGGAGCTGTTCCGGCTGCAGCGGGAGCTGGTGAAGCTGCAGGATTGGGTCCTGACCAAGCGGCTCAAGGTCGTCGTCATCTTCGAGGGGCGGGATGCCGCCGGCAAGGGCGGCGTCATCAAGCGCATCACCCAGCGCCTGAATCCCCGGGTCTGTCGCGTGGTGGCGCTGCCGGCGCCCAGCGAGCGCGAGCGCACCCAGTGGTACTTCCAGCGCTACGCTGCCCACCTCCCGGCGGCGGGAGAGATCGTGCTGTTCGACCGCAGCTGGTACAACCGCGCCGGCGTCGAGCGCGTCATGGGCTTCTGCACGGATGACGACGTCGAGGAGTTCTTCCGCACCGTGCCGGAGTTCGAAAGGATGCTGGTCCGGTCCGGCATCATCCTCCTCAAATACTGGTTCTCGATCACGGACGACGAGCAGCATCTGCGGTTCCAGATGCGCATCCACGATCCCATCAAGCAGTGGAAGCTGAGCCCCATGGACCTCGAATCCCGGCGCCGGTGGGAGCAGTACACCAAGGCCAAGGAGGCCATGCTCGAGCGGACGCATATTCCGGAGGCGCGCTGGTGGGTGGTGGAGGCCGTCGACAAGAAGAAGGCCCGGCTCAATTGCATCCACCATCTGCTGAGCCAGATCCCCTATGACGACGTCGAGCGCGCTCCGATTGTGCTACCCGAGCGCGTGCGCCACCCCGACTACATTCGCGGCCCGATCCCGCAGGAGATGCATGTGCCCGCCGTCTACTGACGGCGGAGACAGGCTATCGCCGCCTACGGACGGAACTACCAGGGCAAGGGCATGAAGTCGTCGTCTTCGCGACCCGACGCTCTCGCTCGTGCCGGACCGACGACGCTGTGGCGACAGCGGATTTGACAGCCCATGTCTTTGGCCAAGTCGGCGACGAACTGACGAAGCAACAGACGAGCCTGGGCTGATCGGTAGAGGGATCCCTCGGCCTTCTGCGCGCGGCGTCTGCGATAGGGCAAGGCGGCCGAGTGTCGTTGATCCTGCGTCATTTCGATCATGCAGCCAGGTAGTCATGGCGTGACTACCCGCGAACGGTCCGCGCACGAAAGCCATTCTATACAGTGACCGAGAAGAAAATATGACACCGGTCGGCCGGCACGCAGCGCGGGGGAAAGAGCCGCCCATCCGGCGGCGGAGCGCGTGCCGAGCCGGTCCGCGGAGGCTCAGCTCTTGCGCGCGAAGGCGAGGCCGATGCCGGCCCCGATCAGCAGGCCGCCGGAGATCCTGTTCCTCAGGCGCCCGTGCACGGCGAGGAGTCCGCGAACCCGGCCGGCGGCGAGCGCCCAGCAGCCGTCGACCAGGATCGCAAGGGCCAGGAAGGTCGCCGATAGGATGGCGACCTGCGGGCCGACATCGCGACTGGGAACGACGAACTGCGGGAAGAACGCCCCGTAGAAGAACAGCGTCTTCGGATTGGTCAACGACACCAGCAGCGCGCGCGTCAGCACGGCCCGCGCCGATTTGGGCTCGGGCGCGACGGCGGCGAGATTCACCGGCGGCGCGCGCCACTGGGCAATTCCGAGATAGACGAGATAGGCGACGCCGATCCAGCGGATCCACTCGAACCAGGAGCCCAGCGTGCCCAGCAGCTCCGTCATGCCCAGCACGGTCAGGGCGAGCTGCACGACCATGGCGGCGCTCGTCCCGACGACCGTCAACAGCCCGTAGCGCGGCCCATAGCTGACGCTGTTCGCGACGATCAGCGCGACATTCGGCCCGGGGATCAGCATCAGGACCGTGACGGCGAGGACGAAGGCGAGGAAAAGGTGGGGGTCCAACATCGGTCGCTCTTCGGAGCTGGAGGGCCGCGGCTACTGCACCATCTGACCGAGATAGGCCTTCTGCACCATCTCGTTTTCCAGCAGGCCCTTGGCGGTGCCGGACAGCACGACCTCGCCGGTCTGCAGCACGTAGCCGCGGTCGGCGATGGAAAGCGCCATCGCGGCGTTCTGCTCGACCACGAAGATCGTGGTGCCCTGCTTATTGATGGTCTGGATGATCTCGAACACCTGGTCGACGAAGGCCGGCGAGAGACCCATGGACGGCTCGTCCATGCAGAGCAGGCGCGGCCGCGCCATCAGGGCGCGTCCGATCGCCACCATCTGCTGCTCGCCGCCCGAGAGCGTGCCGGCCAGCTGCTGGCGCCGCTCCTTGACGCGCGGGAACAGGGTATAGACGCGCTCCAGATCGTCGTTCAGGTTCTGGCGGTCGAGGCGCGTGTAGGCGCCCATCTCAAGGTTCTCGAGCACGGTCATGCGCGGGAACAGCCGGCGCGCTTCGGGCACCGGCGCGATGCCCATGCGGACGCGCGTCGCGGTGGGCAGCGCGTTGATCTGCTTGCCCTCGAACATGATGTCGCCGGACTTCGGCCGCACGATGCCGAGCGCTGCCTTCATGGTCGTGGACTTACCGCTGGCGTTGCCGCCGAGCAGGCAGACGATCTCGCCCTGCTTGATCTCGTAGTTCACGTCCTTCAAGACGTGCAGCTCGCCGTAGTAGGTGTTGACGCCGCGGAACTCAAGCATGGGCGGCCTTGCGTCCGAGATAGGCTTCCAGCACCTGCGGGTTGCTGTGCACCTGTTCCGCGGTGCCCTCGGCAATCTTCTCGCCGTGATCGAGGACGATGATCTTGTCGGCGATGTCGTTCACCACATTCAGCTTGTGCTCGATCAGGAAGACCGTCAGCCCCATGTTGCGCAGGCTGCGGATCTGGTCCGAGAGCTCCAGCGTCTCGACTGGATTCATGCCGGCCGTCGGCTCGTCGAGCAGCAGCACCTTCGGCCGCGAGGCCAGCGCGCGCGCGATCTCGACGCGCCGGCGATTGGCATAGGACAGCTCCTTGACCAGCTGGTTGGTGCGGGGCAGCAGGCGGTTGCCGAAGGCGCCGATGATCTCGAAGGCGCGCTCCTGCGCCTCCCGCTCCTGGGCGCGGCTGCTCGGCGTGCGGAGGGCGGCGGCAAGCGGACCCGTCGTCGTGCGGGAATGCATGGCGACCAGCACGTTCTCCAGCACGGTCATGTTGCTGAACAGCCGCAGGTTCTGGAACGTGCGGGCGATGCCGCGTCCGGTGATCGCGTGGGCCTTCAGCCCCGTGATGTCCTCGCCCAGCAGGAGCACCTGGCCGGACGAGGGCTCGTCCATGCCGGTGATCAGGTTGAAGGTCGTCGACTTGCCGGAGCCGTTGGGGCCGATCAGCGCCACGATCGAATTGCTCTCGACGATGATGTTCAGGTCCTTGACCGCGACGATGCCGCCATAGCGACGGGTCAGGTTGCGGACCTCGATCATCGGTTGCGCCGGCGCGGCTTTCGACGGCTCGATGCCCCGGATCGGCGACGCAAAACCGCCGCGGCTGGCGTGCGCCGTCTGCTGGTCGAGGGTGAGCGCCGGCGTCGCGCGTGTCGCTGGTATCAGGCCCTGGCGGCGGAACAGCATCATCGTCACGAGTATGATGCCGAAGATGAGCTCGATGGACTGCACGAGATCGACGCGCTGCAGCCAAGCGCTGTCGAGCCAGCTGCCGAGCTTGTGGATCCACCCCGTGAGGTCCTGCAGGAACCAGGACTGCAGGAGTTGCAGGATGATGGCGGCCAGCACCACGCCGTAGACGCTGCCCATGCCGCCCAGCACGACCATCACGAGGATCATGACGGAGACCGGGAACATGAACATGTCCGGCGTCGCCGTCTGCAGCTTCGAGACGTAAAACGCGCCGGTCATGCCGCCGAAGGCAGCGCCGATGCCGAAGGCCAGCAGCTTCAGGCTGACGAGGTTGATGCCCATGGCCGACGCAGCGATCTCGTCTTCGCGGATCGCCATCCACGCGCGCCCGATGCGCGAGTTCTGCAGCCGCAGGCTGAGCAAAATCATCGCTGCGATCATCAGCAGGCCGAGATAGTAGAACGGCTCGGAATCGACGCCGAAGGAATAGCCGAAGAGCCGGGGCGCCTGGACGCCGTTAAGGCCGATCGCGCCGTTCGTCACCGTCGGCCAGTTGCGCGCGACAATCGGCACGATCTCGCCGAAGCCGAGGGTCACGATCGCCAGATAGTCGCCGCGCAGCCGCAGCGTCGGCGCGCCGAACAGCACGCCGAAGAAGGCGGCCACGATAGCCGCCACCGGCATGCCGATCCAGAATGAGAAGGTGAAGTGCACCACATCCGGCGCGCCCTCGGCATGGAAGCGGTCGACCAGGCCGAGCCACTGGAACGGCGTCCACAAATCCGACCAGAGCGGCTGTACCTGCCAGGAGGCGAGGGCGCCGTAGGTATAGGCGCCGATGGCGAAGAAGGCGGCGTATCCGAGGTCCAGCAGCCCGGCATAGCCGACGACGATATTGAGGCCGAGCGCCAGGATGGCGAAGGCGCAGGCGTTGGCGGCCGCGTCGATGTCGCCGCCGTTGCGATCGATCAGCGGAAAGGCGACGAGGAGCAGCGTGACGACCGTGAGGATCGCCCGGCGCCGCTGCACGTCCGTCGTCTGCCCCAACAGGCTGCGGATGGCGCTGCCGGTTTGCGCTTTCGCGCGCGCGGTTTCCGTCATCGGACGCCTACGACTTGCGGATCATCATGCGGCCGAACAGGCCGGTTGGGCGGAACACGAGGACGATGACCAGGATCGAGAAGATGATCACATCGGTCCAGCGGGTCGCCAGCAGCTGGCCGCCGAGCGACTCGATCAGACCGATGATGATGCCGCCCAACATTGCCCCGGGAATGCTGCCGATGCCGCCGAGCACGGCCGCGGTGAAGGCGCGCAGCCCTGCGGTATAACCGATGACGTAGCTCGCGAAGTTGTAATAGAGGCCGAAGACCAGTCCGGCCGCGCCGGCCAGCGCGGAACCGAGGAAGAACGTAGCCATGACCACGGAGTCGACCTCAATCCCCATCATGCGCGCCGCTTCCTGATCCTGGGCGGTGGCCTGCATCGCCTTGCCCATGCGCGTCCGGCGCACGAAGAAGTGCAGGCCGAGCATCAGCAGCAGCGAGATCGTCCAGAGCAGGACCTCGCGCAGCTTCAGGACGGTGCCCGCCGTGACATTCCATTGCACCTTGGGCATGGGATTGGGGAAGTTCATGGCGGCGGCGCCCTGCGACAGCAGGATGATATTGAACAGTATGTAGGAGACGCCGATCGTCGTGATCATCGCCGCCGTGCCCGGCACGTTGCGCAACGGTCGCAAGACCGTTCGTTCGATCACCACCCCCAGCACGCCGCAGAACAGCATGACGCAGATGAGGGCCAGAAGGAGGACCCCGGCCAGCGGGAATCCCGTGAGGATGACCCTCTGGCCCCCCAGGCCCGTCAGCTCCAAGATCCACATCGAGAAGAACGCGCCCACCATGAAGACGTTGAAGTGGGCGAAGTTGATCAACTCGATGATGCCGTAGACCATGGTGAACCCGAGCGCGAGCAGCGAATACATCGCGCCCAGGCTCACCCCGTTGATGACCTGCTGAAGCAGGACATCAGTGTAGGTCACGACGAGGACCCGTCTTTATGTTTGCGGACGCGATTCCTTAGCTGGTCGGCGATTCCGGCGCCACGCCGATGTACTTGTACTGGTGCTGAACATCGTCCTCTGGGTTGGCGGCATCGTGGTGAATCTGGAAGACGCTGATCACCTTGTTCACGATGTCGCCGTTCTCGTCGAACGACACGGGCCCTTGGAGCGTATCGATCTTGGTGGCCTGGATGGCGTCGCGCACCGTATCGCGATTGACTTCCTGACCGTTGGCGGACGCGCGCTTGATGGCATCGCCGATCACCTGCACGGCGTCATAGGCCGTGATTGCGTAGTCGCTCGGCGTCATCTTGTAGGCCTTGGTGTAGCGGGCCACCCAGTCCGACATGGACGCATCGTCCATGACATGAGGCGAAGCCTGGGTGCAGTACCAGCCTTCAATCGCGGGGAACCCGACAGCGGAAAGCAGTCCGCCGTCCACCATGCCGTCGCCGCCGGCCTTGATGACCGAGGGGAAGATCTCATAGAGCTGCTTTGCCACCTTCACGCCGGCCTGGGCAACGCCCCCGTAGTAGACCGCATCGGGATTCAGCCCCTTGATCTTGGTGATGATGGTCGTGTAGTCGGCCTCCTTCGGATCGAGCTGATCGTGGCCCATGACGTTCATGCCGATCTTCTTGGCCTGCCCTTCGAACGCGTTCGAAATGCCGACGCCGTAGGCGCCGGAGTCGTCGACGATGTAGACCGACTTCACCTTCAGGGTGTCGCGCATGTAGTTGGCCATGTTCGGGCCCTGGAAGGCGTCCGTCGTGACCGTGCGGAAATAGATCGCCTTGCCGTTCGGCTTGTACTGGCCGGCGAACTTCGGATCGGTGATGTCGGG
>DATIXH010000285.1:0-3545 GCA_035518775.1 Candidatus Acidiferrum sp. | reverse complement strand
GATGCCGATCCATCGCCATTCTGTCGCACCCGGTTACGCCCCGTTGCAGCGGCAGCTACGGTTACAAGGCGTTACTCGAAATCCGGAGCGCCATGGTAAATGGCGGGTTAAGTGGTTCGGTCCAACCGGACCGCTCCCTCCTCACCAAACCTTAAGCGTTCGCCCGTCACATTAGCGTCCGGCCGGAACGCATGCCGGCTTTGAAGCAGGGGTGTGTCGGGCCGCCGCATGAGTCGGGAGTCCTCGCTTGCCAGCCTGTCGTGGGAGACGGCCTCGCCGGCCGAGCTTGCGCTCTGCAACGCGGCGGAGCTGGCCGGCTGCGTGCTCGCCCATGCGGTCTGGTGCATGTCCGAGGAAGACGAGGGCCCGTTCTCGCCGACCATCGCCCATGAGGGCGTCGAGGGCCGCCACTACCTGATGTTCGATGACGAGGACTATGACCAGGCCATCGGCCGCGGTCAGGCCTGGATCGCCGGCAACCCGCGCGGCGTCGACCGCGCGGTGCTGGTCTGCGACGGCTACACCGACCGCAACGGCCAGCTCGTCGACGCCCTCATCGCCCAGGTCATCGACTACGCCAGCCAGCAATCGTTCATCGTCACCGTACCCTACCGGCCCGTGGCTGCCGAGGCCGGCTTCGCCGTGTTCGGCGCGCAGTTCATGCTCGGCAACGACGCCATCGACCAGGCGCCGCTGCTGGCCGCCTTCGGCCGCGGCATCGCCACCCACGAAGACGCGGCCGCCGCCTGGATCAACCACTACGACAACACGACGGCCTAGCGCCGCCGATCGGTGAGCCGGTCAGTCGCTGCTGCTGCCGCTCCCGAGGCTGCCGCCGGCGTTCGGATTCGCCGGAATGGCGTCGTTGGGCGGGCCGGAGGTGATGACCATGCAGTTCGCGCCGTTGGTGTCGCAGGCCAGGGCGACCGACACGCCCTTGCCAAGCGTGCTCACATCGGCGTCTTTGCGCATGTGATAGGTGCGGCCGTCATCGAGCACGACGGCGCGCGTGCCCGGATCGACCGACTGCACGACGCCAGTGACGCCGGGCTTCGTGATCGCATCCTCGGCGAGAGCCACACTAGCCGCGCCGGCGATCAGCATGGCCGCCAGAACGGCGGCTTTTCCGATTGGAGTCATGATGGTCCTCCGCGCAGATTGCTGCAGGGGCGCGATAGCGGCGATCGAGCCACGCCACCCTGCTCATCCGACCAATGCCGCAGCGCCGGGGATTGTTCCGCGCCCGCCTTGATTGCCGCCCGCGATTGCGCAACCATGCCGGCATGCGCCTCACCCCAGCCCAACTCGAGCAGTTTCACCGCGATGGCGTCCTCGTCCTCCCGCAGTTGTTCTCGCCGGCCGAGGTCGCAGTCTTGCGCGCCGCCCTGCCCGCGGTGTTCGCGCAGGACACGCCCGCGAACTTCCGCGAGAAGGACGGCAGCAAGGTGCGCACCGCCATGGGCATCCATCTGCGGAGCCCCGCCTTCGCGAAGCTCGTGCGCCATCCCCGCTTCGTCGAGCCGGCGCGGCAGATCCTCGCCGACGAGCAGCTCTACGTCATGCAGGCCAAAGTGAACGTGAAGGCAGCCTTCGGCGGCGACGTCTGGCAATGGCACTACGACTTCGCCACCCATCATCGCGAGGACGGCATTCCCGGGCCGCAGCCGCTCAACCTGCACGTCTTCCTCGACGACGTCACCGAGTTCAACGGCCCGCTCTGGTTCATCCGCGGGTCGCACCGCGACGGCCCCGCGCCCACCGGCCTCGACACGGTCACGACCAGCTATGCGCTCTGGACCGTGCCGAACGACGCCGTCGCGCGCCTCGCCGGCGCCGGCGGGATCCTCTCGGCCCACGGCCCGGCCGGCACCGGCCTCATCTTCGGCGACCTCATGGTGCACGGCTCGCCCGCCAACATGTCGCCCTGGGACCGCCGCATCTTCTCGCTCATCCTCAACCCCGTCTCAAACCAACAGACCACGTTCAAGCGCCCGGACTACCAGCACCACCGCGATTTCGCGCCGGTCGTGCCGCTGCCCGACGACTGCCTTCTTGCCGGGCAGCGCGCGGCGGTCTGACGGCGGCCAGAGGGTCCCGGACGCTCACGCGGCGGCAGGCCCCACGCGGTGGCGTGCTTGTCCGAAGCGCTGACCATGCAGTAAGTTGCACGCGGGTCGGATCGAAAGAGCCGGCACCCACCGGGCAAAAGAGCGGACATCAATCTTTAGGGAGGGCTCACATGAGACGTACTACGAAGTTCCTGGCGCTGGCTGCGTTGGGCGCCGTCGTCGCCGGAACGGCCTCGGCCGACACCAGCGGCAAGAAGATCGCCTTCTCCAACAACTACGCCGGCAATTCCTGGCGGCAGGCGATGCTGAAGAGCTACGACCTCGTCACCAAGCAAGCGGTCGCCGATAAGGTCGTCGCGGCGGCGGACGTGTTCACCACCGCCGACAAGGAAGTGCCGACCCAGGCGGCGCAGATCCAGAATCTGATCCTGCAGGGCTATGACGCCATCGTCATCAACGCCTCCTCGCCCGACGCCCTCAACGGCGCCATCAAGCAGGCCTGCGACGCCGGCATCGTCGTCGTCTCGTTCGACGGCATCGTCACCGAGCCCTGCGCCTGGCGCGTCGTCGTCGACTTCAAGGACATGGGCAAGCAGGAAGTCGAGCAGATGGCGAAGTTCCAGCCCAAGGGCGGGAACCTGCTGGAGATCCGCGGTCTCGCCGGCACCTCCATCGACGAAGCCATCCACAACGGCATCGTCGAAGGCGTCGCCGCCCATCCCGAGTTCAAGATCGTCGCCTCCGTGACCGGCGACTGGGACCAGACCACGGCGCAGAAGGCGGTCGCGACCGTCATCCCCTCGATGCCCGACATCGTCGGCGTCGTCGATCAGGGTGGCGATGGCTACGGCGCGGCGCAGGCGCTGGCCGCCGCCGGCAAGCCGCGCCCGACCATCATCATGGGCAACCGGCAGGACGAGCTGCAGTGGTGGAAGGAGCAGAAGGACAAGGACGGTTACACCACGTGGTCGGCCTCGATCGCGCCGGGCGTGTCGACCCTCGCCTTCTGGGTCGCCCAGCAGATCCTCGACGGCCACAAGGACGTGCCGCACGACCTGCTGGTGCCCTACCTCGCCTTCACGCAAGACGACTTCGAAGCGGCCCTGCCGAAGATCGAGAAGGGCAGCGTCGCCAGTCACGAGTACACCCAGGACGACGCCGTCGCGGCGATCAAAGCCAACATGAAGTGATCGCGCGCACCGGGCGCGTCCGCGTCATCGCGATCGGCCGGACACGACCGTGATGGTGGCGGCGGGCGCAGACACGATCGTCAAGCTGGACGGCGTCGAAAAACATTTCGGCGCCGTCCGCGCGCTTGACGGCGTGGATTTTGCCGTCGATGCCGGAGAGTGCGTCGGCCTTGTCGGCCACAACGGCGCCGGCAAGTCGACGCTGATGAACGTGCTCGCCGGGACGCTCACCCCCGATCACGGCGAGATTTTCGTGTCCGGTACGCTTCAGAAGACCTTCGGCGTC
>DATIXH010000284.1:0-9924 GCA_035518775.1 Candidatus Acidiferrum sp. | reverse complement strand
TCGGCGATCGTTTCGACTTGCCGATAGATCTCGGCGGTGCCGATGCGCACGCCGCCGGGATTAAGCACTGCATCGGACCGGCCGTATATGATGAGCCCCTCGTGTCCGGTCAGCTCCACATAATCGCCGTGGTTCCAGACGCCGGGGAACCGCTCGAAATAGGCGGCGCGATAACGGCTGCTGTCGGGATCGTTCCAGAAACCGATGGGCATGCAGGGGAACGGCGCCGTGCAGACCAGCTCGCCCTTCTCGCCGCGCAACGGCTTGCCGTCGTCGTCCCACACCTCGACCTTGAGGCCGAGGCCGCGCGCCTGGATCTCGCCGCGCCAGACCGGGCCGATGGGATTGCCGAGCACGAAGCAGGAGATGATGTCGGTGCCGCCGGAGATGGAGGAGAGGCAGACATCCTTCTTGATGGCGTCGTAGACGTAGTCGAAGCTTTCGGGCACCAGCGGCGAGCCGGTGGAGGCGATGGTGCGCACGGTCGAGAGATCGTGGGTGTCGATCGGGCGCAGGCCGGCCTTGCTGCAGGCGTCGATGAACTTGGCGGAGGTGCCGAAGAAGGTGCAGCGCTCGGCCTGGGCGTAGTCGAACAGGATGTTACCGCTGGGGTGAAAGGGCGAGCCGTCGTAGAGCAGCAGGGTCGCCTCCGACGCCAGGCCCGTGATCAGCCAGTTCCACATCATCCAGCCGCAGGTGGTGAAGTAGAGCATGCGGTCGCCGGCGTGGATGTCGGACTGCAGGCGGTGCTCCTTCAGGTGCTGGAGCAGGGTGCCGCCGGCGCCGTGCACGATGCATTTGGGCACGCCGGTCGTGCCCGACGAGAACATGATGAAGAGCGGGTGATTGAACGGCAGCTCCGCGAACCGGATGTCGCGCGGCGGGTACTTGTCGATGAGATCGCCGAGCATGACCGCATCGGGGAGCGCCGACAGATCCGGCTCTTCCCGCGTGTACGGGAGCACGATCACGCGCTCGACCGTCGGCAGCTCCGGCAGGAACTCGGCGACGCGGGCCAGGGAGTCGTGCGCCTTGCCGTTGTAGTAGTAGCCGTCGGCGGTGAAGAGCACGCGCGGCCCGATCTGGCCGAAGCGATCGATGACGCCGCGGGTGCCGAAATCGGGCGAGCAAGAGGACCAGATGGCGCCGATGCTGGCGGTGGCCAGCATGGCAATCACGGTCTCCGGCATGTTCGGGACGTAGCCGGCGACACGGTCGCCGGCCTCGATGCCCATGATGGTCAGGGCCTGGGCCAACTGCGACACCCGGTCGTAGAGCTGGTCCCAGGTCAGCCGCCGCTTGACCTTGTCCTCGCCCCAGAACACGACCGCCTCGGTCTCGTCGCGCCGGCGCAGCAAGTTCTCGGCATAGTTCAGCCGGGCGTGGGGGAAGAACTGAGCGCCCGGCATGCGCCTGGGGTCCGTCAGCGCCACGTCGCCCTGGGTGTCCGCGATGACGCCGCAGAACGACCAGACCGATTTCCAGAACTGCTCCGGCTGGGCGATCGACCAGCCGTAGAGGTCGCGATAGCTGCCGGCGGCGACGCCCCATTGCCGACCGACATCGGCCATGAACTGCGTCAGGTTGGCGGCGGCGATGCGCTCGCGGCTCGGCCGCCACAGCGGTTCCGTCGCTGATGCGCCCATGCTCGACCTCCCTGCGTTGACCACTCTTCTGCCATGTCCGCGGTTTCACGGCAAAACAAATGGACATGTCCGCCGCGACCCGCGCAACGGACCGTCGGCCCGGCATTCCTGCCATGCGCGAAGGCCCCTGGAGGTATCGGCCGGTTGGACCTAGTCTCACCCGCGTCATGGTCGTTCTCGCCAGCCGTCTGCGCCAGCGCTTCCATGCGCTGCCGGCGCCGATCGCCGCCGCCTTGTGCATGATCAGCTCGTCGCTGCTCTTCGCCGGCCTTAGCGGGACGATCCGCTTCCTCGGCACCCAGCTGCATCCGTTCGAGGTCACCTTCTTCCGCAACCTCTTCGGCTTCGCGTTCATGGTGCCCTGGCTGTGCCATGCCGGGCTGGGCGCGCTGCGGACCAACCGGCTGGTGGCCTACACTTGGCGCTCGTTCCTCAGCCTGCTCTCCATGCTCTGCGGCTTCACGGCGCTGACCATGATGCCGTTCGACCAGGCTATCGCCCTCAGCTTCACGGTGCCGCTGTTCGCCACCATGGGCGCGGCGCTGATCCTCAAAGAAGTCGTGCGCGCCCGCCGCTGGAGCGCCACGATCGTCGGCTTCATCGGCGTGCTCATCATCCTGCGTCCCGGATTGGGCGGGGTGCAGCTGGTGGGAGCGAATACGACCGCCCTGATCGGCGCCGGCCTCGCGCTCTTCTCGGCCGTGCTGTCGGCCCAGATCACGCTGATCGTCAAGGACCTGGCGCGCACCGAGCCGAGCGACGCCATTGTCACCTACATGGTGCTGCTGATCACGCCGATGTCGCTGATTCCGGCGCTGTTCGTCTGGCAATGGCCGCCCTGGCAGCTGTGGCCGTGGATCATCGGCATGGGCGCCCTCGGCAGCTTCGGCCATATGTGCTACATCCGCTCCTTCGCCCTCGCCGACGCCTCCGCGGTCATGCCCTACGACTATACGCGGCTGATCTTCGCCGCGGTCATCGGCTATTTTGCCTTCGCGGAAGTGCCGGACGTCTGGACCTTTGTCGGCGCCGTGGTGATTGCCGCCGCCGCCCTCTACATCGCCCACCGCGAGGTCGTCATGCGGCAGTCGGCGGCGACCCGGGCGGCGGTGGCGGCCGGCAGTACCGGCCTCGAGGCCGTGGACGAAGCGAGCGCCCGCGCCAAGCAGACGGCATGAGCGAGACGGTGGTGAACGCCGGCCTGCGCACGCGCTGGCTGCGACTTTCCGGCAATACGCGAGGCGCGCTCTGGATGCTCGCCTCCGGCGTCGGCTTCTCCGTCATGGCCGTGGGCATCAAGCTGCTGGGGCATCGGCTCGAGAACTTCCAGATCGGCTTCTTCCGGGTCGTCATCGGCTTCCTCGCCATCCTACCGTTCGTCGCCGGCAGCGGCGGTCTGGCAACGCTGCAGACCCGCCATGCCGGCGTGCATTTCGTGCGCGCCGTCTTCGGCCTCCTCGCGATGTACTGCAGCTACTACGCGATCGCCCGCATGCCCCTGGCCGACTACACCGGCCTGTCCTTCACCAAGCCGCTGTTCGCCACGCTGCTGGCGATCGTGATCCTGGGGGAAACGGTGCGCTGGCGGCGCTGGACGGCAACGCTGGTCGGCTTCCTCGGCGTGCTCGTCATGGTGCGGCCGGGCGCCGGGACCATTCAGCCGGCGGCGCTGGCGGCGCTCACCGATTCGTTCTCGGTCGCCTTCCTGGTGACGCTGGTGAAGCGGCTGCCGGCGACGGAGACGCCGCTGACCATGCTGTTCTATTTCGGCCTCTTCGCAACGGTGATGTCGATCGGCCCGGCGATCTATTCCTGGCAGTGGCCGACGGCCCTCGAATGGCTGCTGCTGATCGGCGTGGGCGTGCTGGGCGCGCTCTCGCAGATGTTTTGGATCCGCGCCTTCCGCGCCGGCGAGGCGTCGGCGGTGGCGCCCTTCGACTATCTGCGCCTGCCGATGGCGGCCACCCTGGGCTTCGTCGGCTTCTCCGAGCTGCCGACGCTCTGGACCTTCGTCGGCGCCGCCGTCATCGTCGCCAGCACGCTCTACATCGCCCACCGCGAGGCGCAGCTGCGGGCCTAGCTACGACCGCGCGCCGAGGTGATGGCGCAGCAGGACGAGGCGGTCGTTGCCCCAGAACAGCTCGCCCCCGACGACGAAGCTGGGCACGCCGAAGACTCCCGCCGCGAGCGCATCGTCGATGGTGCGGTCGTGGCGCTTCTGCGTTTCGGGATCATCGAGCAGGTGCCGAAATCCTCGTTCGTCGAGCCCAGACGCCGCGGCGATGCGCGCGAGGTCTGCATCGGTCTTCGGCGCGACGCCGGCGCCGAAGACAGCGTCGAAGAGCGCCTGCGTGACGGGAGCGACCGCGCCCAGGCAATCGGCGGCCACCGCCGCCAGCGCATAGCGCCCCCAATCGAGCGCCTCCCAATCGGGATCGTGGAAGGGAATGCCGTAGTAGCGGGCCCAGCGCGCCACGTCGCCGGTGCGATAGGCCGGATCGTATTGGCCGGAGGCCGGCGCTCCTCTGAACGGGTCCATGCCGCGCCGTTCCATGAGCACGCGGCTGTAGAGCGGGCGCCAGCGCACGGTCGCCCCGGTATCCCGCCCGAGCCGCTCCATCTGGCTGGCCGCAAGATAGGAATAACGGCTGCCGATGCCGTAGAAGAAGTCGACTGTGGTCGCCATGGCACGCTCCCTCGCACGGAAGACTATGCTCGAGGAGAAGGGTGCGGCAATCGACGATCAGACGGTGTGCGAAACGCTCGCGTCGCCGGCCAGGCGATCGATGGCAACCTTTGCCTGCTGACGATGGCTGTCCTTGATATGCGGCGCGATCGTGCGGAGGGCGGCGTAGAGCACGGCAGCGTCGTCGGTGAAGCCGATCCAGGCGATGAAGTCCGGCACGAGGTCTATGGGCATGATAAAATAGGCGAGGGCCCCGAACAGGACGGCCTTCACATGCAGCGGCGTGGCCGGATCGATGGCGCAATAGTACGCGGCGATCAGATCGCCGACGAAGGGAACCTGGCGGACGTATTTGCGCAGCTTATCCCAGAACTTGCGCTCGACCTTGGCCTGATCGCGCTTGAGCTTTTCCGGATCGTAGAGAACCAGCTCTTTGCCCGCCATGGCGGTGAATATTGGGGGACAAGATGTCGCCTTCAATAGGCGCGCCGTCGCCAGGCCCGCGGCGATCTGCTAGAAACCCGCCGCCGATTGGTTAAGCGGGAGAACAAACGATGGAGATCAAGGGTCAGGCGGCACTCGTCACCGGCGGCGGTTCCGGCATCGGCGCCGACGTGGCGCAGCACCTGGCGCAGGCCGGCGCCAAGGTGGCGGTGCTCGATCTGAACGCGGAGAGCGCCGCGGCCGTGGCCAAGGAGATCGGTGGGCTCGCGGTCGCCTGCGACGTGAGCGACGCCAAGAGCGGCGAGGAGGCGGTGGCCAAGGCGCGCGCCGCGCATGGGCCGGCGCGCGTGCTCGTCAATGTCGCGGGCATCCTCATTCCGGGCCGCATCGTCGGCAAGGACGGGCCGCTGGCGCTCGACAAGTTCAGGAAGGTGATCGACGTGAACCTGATCGGCACCTTCAACATGATGCGGCTGGCGGCGGCCGACATGGCCGGCCTGCCGCCGCTGGCCGATGGCGAGCGCGGCGTCATCATCTCCACCTCTTCGATCGCCGCCTATGAGGGTCAGATCGGCCAGGCCGCCTACGCCGCCTCCAAGGCCGGCATCGCCGGGCTCACCCTGCCGGCGGCGCGCGACCTCGCGCGCTCCGGCATCCGCGTGCTCGCCATCGCGCCCGGGCTGATCGCGACGCCGATGATGCTGAACCTGCCGCCGGACATTCAGAAGGCGCTCGGCGATTCCGTGCCGTTCCCGCAACGGCTGGGACACGCCCATGAAGTGTCGCGGCTGGTCCTGCACATGATCGAGAACGCGCTGCTGAACGGCGAGGTCGTGCGCCTCGACGGCGCGCTGCGGCTGGCGCCGAAGTGAGCCCGAAACACACCTTCAGCGCGCCGCCGAGCCTCGAAGACCTCGAGGCGATCGCGCAGGCGGCCTATGCCGGCATTCCCCGTGCTCTCGCCAAGCATGTGGACAGTGTCGTCATACGCGTCGTCGACTATCCAGACGAGGATACGATGGACGAGATGGGCTGCGAGACCGAGTTCGACCTGCTCGGCCTCTATCGCGGCGTCAACCTCTCGCGCAAGAGCGTCTCTTCCGTCGTCCCCCACGTCGACATGATCTTCCTCTACCGCCGTCCCCTGCTCGACTATTGGTGCGAGACCGGAGAGGACCTGACGCACCTCGTGCGCCACGTGCTGATCCACGAGATCGGCCACCATTTCGGATTCTCCGACGACGACATGCACCGGATTGAGGCGGAGGCGGATAAATCGTAGGGGCGGCCGGCGGCCGCCCGCGGGTGCGCGGCGCCCCTACAGGAGCCCATGCACGCGCCCGCGCAGTTCCCGAAGCAGTTCCGCTTCGAACCAGGAATTGCGTTTCAACCAGCCGGTGTTGCGCCAGCTCGGATGCGGCAACGGGATGAAACGCGGTGCGTGCTCGCGCCAGGCTTGCACGGTTTCGGTCATGCTCGCGGCGCAGCGGTCTCCGAGATAGTGCTTCTGCGCGTAGCCGCCGACGAGCAGTGTCAGTTCGATTCGCGGCAGCAGCGCCAGCACACGCCCGTGCCAGAGCGGCGCACACTCCTTCCGGGGCGGCCGGTCGCCGCCGTTCGCATCGACGCCGGGATAGCAGAAGCCCATGGGCATGATGGCGATCCGCTTCGCATCATAGAAGGTATCGCGATCAAGCTGCAGCCAGTCGCGCAGCCGCTCACCGCTGCGATCGTTCCAGGGGATGCCGGTCTCGTGGACCTTGGTGCCGGGCGCCTGGCCGATGATGAGCAGCCGGGCGCTGGGATTCACGCGAAGGACCGGGCGCGGCCCGAGCGGCAAGTGCTCGGCGCAGACGCGGCAGCCGCGAATCTCGCGGAGCAACCCCTGGAGTACCGCCACCGCTATCGCCTTGTCTGCAGAGCGCCTGACTTCGCAAGCAGGTCCTCGACGAAGGCCGGCACGACCTGAGTCGCGGGACCGTAGATGCGTTCTGCGAAGAGACTGTGGCCTGCGGAGGGCTCGAGATTGAGCTCGACCGTATGGGCGCCAAATTGGCGTGCGCCCTCCGCAAAGCCAGCGGCCGGATAGACAACGCCGGACGTGCCGATGGCGACGAACAGGTCGCAGACCGCAATGGCTTCATGGATGCGAAGGATGTCGAGCGGCATCTCACCGAACCATACGACATGCGGCCGCAGTCCACCGGTCTCCCAGCAACCTGGACAGATCGAGTTCTCATCGAGATCGTCCGGCCATTCCACGACCTTCTCGCAATCCAGACAGCGCGCCTTCAGCAACTCGCCATGCATGTGGACGAGTTGCCGCGTGCCGGCCCGCTCGTGGAGGTTGTCGATGTTCTGCGTCACCAGCAGCAGCTGCCCAGACCAGTTCCGCTCCAGCAGGGCGAGGGCGCGGTGAGCGGCATTCGGCGCCACCTTCGGATCGAGCAGCCCGCGCCGGCGCGCATTGTAGAAGGCCTGTACCTTTACGCGATCGGCGATGAAAGCTTCCGGCGTGGCCACCTCCTCCAGCCGCACCTTGGACCAGATGCCATCCGCATCGCGGAAGGTATCGAGCCCGGACTCCTTGGAAATGCCGGCGCCGGTAAGGATGACGATACGATGGGGCCGTTGCATGCCTTCGCCCCGGATCAGACAGGAATGACAGACACGACAGCTCCGATCACGCCAAGGATTGCATTCGTGACGATCCCTTGAAGGACGATGATATCGACAAACAGCGCGAAGACGATGGCGTCGAGCACGAGATACCCGTAGCCCCAATAGCCGTCCGTCAGCACCGCCCACCACCAGTTCGTGCCGAACACATAGAATGCCAGCGTCACCAGCGTCGAGGCGGCGAGCATGGGGCCGGCAGGACGACCAACCGCTGCTCCCTGGCAATCGAGGCAACCAGCAGCAGGAACAGGAAGATCGCGAGATTGGCGACCGAGATCAGCGTCAGCTCGTGGCGCAGCTTGTCGACAATGGATTCGAAGCGCCCTTGCCCGATCGCCTGCAGGTTGCCCAGGGCCGTCTTTGTGCTCTCCGGCAAAGCGCTGAACGCCGCATGCAGGAGCCCACGGGCCTTAGCCACGTCCCCGCAGGCGTCCTTGCACAAGCTCGCCAGCCACTTGTCCAGCAACGCCTCGGCAGCGGCGGACGCCTGCTGCTGCAACGCGCGCAGTTGGACTGCATATAGCGCCGCTAGGTTCGGGTCGGGGATCAGGGCCGCGATTGCCGGAGAACCCGCGCGAATGGCCGCCACTTCGGCATGCAGGCGATGGGACACGTAGCCGCGGGCGGCGCGTTCCACCGCATCGGGCGCCGTCGCAACGACGACGGCAAGACCGCCGAACAAGACGATGCCGATGATCGCGACGGCTTTGATCGCGACGGCGATGCGGCGGATCGCGCCGGCCGACAGCCGGCCGTCAGGCACGCGAGAGCTCGTAGCTGTGTTCGGCGCGGTAGATCGAGCCTTCGCCGCCGGGGAAGCTCTGGTAGAGCGTGAAGTGCGTGACCTCGAACGGCGGCGTCTTGAACAGGTTGTTGTAGGCCAGATACTCCTGCAGCTTGGCGGTCGGCGGCGCCGATTTGGGGCGCGCCAGCGTGATGTGCGGGTTGAACTTCTGGCCGTCGGGCGGCAGGCCGGCGCGCACGACAGCCGATTCGATCTTGTCGTGCAGATGGCGCAGGGCCGGGGATTTCTCGACGCCGGCCCAGACCACCCGCACGTTGCCGCCGTTGCCGAAATGGCCGACGCCGCCGAGGCCCAGCGAGAAGCGCGGCGCCCGCACGCCGGCGAGCGAGGCGTCGATGTCCTGGGAGACGCCGCCGTCGACCTCGCCGATGAAGCGGAGCGTGACGTGGAAGTTCTCCGGCGGCACCCAACGCACGTTCGGGAGGCCGGAGCACAACAGGCTCAGCTGGAAGCGGACGTCTTCGGGAAGAGCGATGCCGACGAACAGACGCATGGGCCTTCCGCAAAGGCTAGCTCGCAACCGCCCGGCGAGGGCCGACCCTCAAGGGCACGGATAAGTATATACCTTGTGGATGGCGTCGATGCCGTCCAGAACCTCCTGCGACAATTTTATTTCGCCGCTGGCGATGTTGGACTTGAGTTGTTCCATCGTCGTGGCGCCGATGATGTTGGCGGTCACGAAGGGGCGCCCGGTGACGAAGGCGAGCGCCATCTGCGCCGGATCGAGCCCATGCCGGCGCGCCAGCTTCACATACTCCGCGGTCGCCGCCACGCCCGTCGGCGTCAGGTAGCGCTTGAAGTGCTTCCAGACCGTAAGGCGGGCACCGGCCGGCTCGGCGCCGTTCAGATACTTGCCGGAGAGCGCTCCCATGCCGAGCGGCGAATAGGCGAGCAGGCCGCAGCGCTCGCGCATCGCCACCTCGGCCAGGCCGACCTCGAAGCTGCGGTTCAGCAGGCTGTAGGCGTTCTGGATGCTGGCCATGCGCGGGCCGCGCCCGGCCTCGGCCAGCGCGAGGTAGTGCATGGCGCCCCAGGCGGATTCGTTGGAGAGGCCGACCTGGCGCGCCTTCCCGCTCTTCACGACCTCGGCGAGGACGTCGAGCGTTTCCGCGAGCGGCGTGCCGTCGTCATCGCGTGTCGGCGCGTAGGCGAGCTTGCCGAACGCGTTGGTGTCGCGCTCGGCCCAGTGCAGCTGGTAGAGGTCGACATAATCGGTCCGGAGCCGCTTCAGGCTGGCGTCGATGGCCGCCAGGATGTGCGTTCGGTTGAGGCGGGGCTTGCCGTCGCGGACGTAGGAGAAGCGCTGATCGGGACCGGCCACCTTGGTCGCCAGCACGACATTGTCGCGCTTGCCGCGAGCTTTGAACCAGTTGCCGATGATCTCCTCGGTGCGGCCGTAGGTCTCCTTGCGCGGCGGCACGGCATACATCTCCGCCGTGTCCCAGAAGTTCACGCCCTGGGCGAGCGCATAGTCCATCTGCTCGAAGCCCTGCTCCTGGGTGTTCTGCTCGCCCCAGGTCATCGTGCCCAGGCAGATGGCGCTCACCCTGATGTCGCTGCGCCCGAGTTGGCGGTATTGCATCGGATCCCCGTTTCGAGATTGCAAGGCACACGGACGTGCGCCGCAAAGAAGAGGCATTACAAAGACACGAAGAACACGAATT
>DATIXH010000283.1:0-6683 GCA_035518775.1 Candidatus Acidiferrum sp. | reverse complement strand
CTTCGCGTCGCTGAAGCCGAAGTCGGCGGTGGTGAAGCTGTAGGCCGTGTCCTCGTCGGTCGCGACCGTGTTGTCCGCGCCCGCCGGCGCGTCGTTGACCGAGGCGACGTTGACGGTGATCGTGTTCGGCGTCGGGTCGAGGTCAACGCCGCCGTTGGCCGTGCCGCCGTCGTCCTGCACCTGGAAGGTGAAGCTGGCATAGCCGCTGCCGTTGGCGTCGGCGTCCGGCGTGAAGGTCAGCTTACCCGCCGCGATGTCCGAAGCCAGCACCGACTCGCCCGCCGTCACCGCCACGCCGCTCAGCAGCAGCTGGCCCGCGCCGGGCAGGCTGTCGATATGCACGGCCAGCAGCGCGTTGGACGGGCTGTCCTTCGCGTCGCTGAAGCCGAAGTCGGCGGTGGTGAAGGTGTAGGCCGTGTCTTCGTTCGTGGCGACCGTCTTGTCGGCGCCCGCCGGCGCGTCGTTGACCGGGTTGATGGTGATGGCGACGGAGTCGACGTCGCTCAGGGCGCCGCCGGCGCCGACGTGGCCCAGGTCGTTCGTCGTGACCAGGAGGTTGGCGCTGCCGTTGAAATCCGCGGCCGGCGCAAACACCAGGCCGTTCAGCGCGGCGTTGATGGCGGCCAGGCTGCCCGTGAGGGTGACGCTGCCCGTCCCGTTGCCGCTGACCGCGAGGCCGCCGGTGCCGGCGAGCGTGAGCGCGCCGTTGGTAACGGCGACAGTAACCTGCAGGTTCGAGCTGCCGGCGTCGACGTCGGCGATGGAGATGGCGTTGCCGTTGCCGGTCGAGAAGGTCAGCGCGCCGTCCTCGTTCACGGTCTGCGCGCCGGGAACGCTGTTCACGGGCGCGTCGTTGACCGCGTTGATCGTGATGGCAACGGAGTCGACGTCGGTCTGCGGGCCGCCGGTGCCGGTATTGCCCTGGTCGTTGGTGGTGATCGTGAGACTGGCGCTGCCGTTGAAGTCGGGCGGCGGCGCGAACACCAGGCCGTTCAGCGCGGCGTTGATGGCGGCGATGCTGCCCGTGAGGGTCACCGTGCCGGTGCCGTTGCCGCTCACGGCGAGGCCGGCCGTGCCGGCCAGGGTGAGCGCGCCGCTGGTGACCGCCAGCGTCACCTGAACGCTGCTGCCCCCGGCATCGACATCGGCGATGGAGATCGCATTGCCGTTGCCGCCCGAGAAGGTCAGCGTGCCGTCCTCGTTCATCGTCTGCGTAGCAAGCGGCACCGTGTTGACGGGCGCATCGTTGACCGCGTTGACGGTGATGGCGATGGAATCGGTGTCGCTGAGCGGGCCGCCGGCGCCGGAGTTGCCCTGGTCGTTGGTGGTGATCGTGAGATTGGCGCTGCCGTTGAAATCGCCCGTCGGCTGGAAGACCAGGCCGTTGAGCGCGTTGTTGATGTTGCTCATCCGGCCGGTGATGACGACCGTATCCGTGCCGTTGCCGGTCACGGTGAGACCGGATGTGCCGGCGAGCGTCAGCGTGCCGTTGGTGGCTGTCAGCGTCACCTGCACGCCGATGCCGACGGCGTCGACGTCGGAGACGGTGATGGCGTTGCCGTTGGCCGTCGAGAAGGTCAGCGGGCTGTCTTCGTTCACCGTCTGCGCGCCCGGCACCGAATTGACGGGCGCATCGTCGATCGAGTTGACGACGATGGTCACGGTGTCGGTGTCGCTCTTGGCGCCGCCGGAGCCGGTGTTGCCCAGGTCGTTGGTGGTGACCGTCAGGCCGGCCGAGCCGTGGAAGTTGGCGTTCGGCGCGAACGTCAGCCCGTTGAGGGCGGTGTTGATGGCGGCGAGGCCGCCGGTCACCGTCACGGTGCCCGTGCCGTTGCCGCTCACGGTTACCCCGGCGGTGCTGCCGAGGGTGAGCGCGCCGTTGCCGACGGTCAGCGTCACCTGGACGTTCGCGCTACCGGCGTCGACATCCGAGATGGAGATGGCGTTGCCGTTTCCGGTCGAGAAGGTGAGGCTGGTGTCCTCGTTCACGCTCTGCCCGCCCGGGACCGCATTCACGGGCGCGTCGTTCACGGCATTGACCAGGATGGTTGCCGTCGCCGGCGTCGTATCGGGGGCGCCGGAATTGTCGACGACCGTGTATTGGAACGTCACCGTGCCGTTGAAGTCGCCGGCCGGCACGAAGTAGAAGACGCGCCCGCTGCCCGATGTCGGGTAGGTCGCACCCACGACCGCCGGCACCGTCAGGGCCGCGTTCGCGAAGAGCGTGCCGTTGCTCGGCAGGCTGGCCAGCTTCACCGACGAGATCAGCCCATCCGCATCCACGCCCATGAGCGTGATCGCAATGGTCGAGCCCTCGTTGCCGGCCTTGGTGACGTTGAGGGCGTCCGGCGGAACGTTGATACCGGGCGGCGGCGGGGGCGGGGGCGGCGGCGGCGGCTCCGGCCTTGGGTCCGTGCCGGCCAGGACGCCGATCGGGATCAGCTCGCCCGGCGACAGGTGGCTCGGCTGGTCCTCATCGAGGCTCGTGTCGTTCAGCTGCAGCTTGCTGTCTGTCGGCGCGAGATCCGGGAGGTTCGGCTGCGGCGCCGGCGCAGCCCGGAGATTCATCAGCTCGAGCAGGCTGAGCTCCGTCAGATCAACGGATTCGGGCTCGTTGTTGACGCCCTGGTCGACCGCTTCGCTGCCCTCGCCGCCCTGTGGCAGCACCAGATCGAGCTGCAGCAGCTCGGCGATCGTCATGCCGCTGAAATTCCCCCCGTCAGCGGGCAGGGCGGCGGCCTGGGTGTCGATGTCGCCCGTGGGATTGTCTCCCGTGGGATCGGTAGCCGCGGCATCGTTCCCTGTGGGATCGGTCTGGGCGAGCACGCCGACGACGGCGTTGCCGCTGTCGGCCGGATTCGCGACGGGCGTATCGCTGGGCGGCAGCTGCGCAACCTGCGCAGACGGCCGCTCGCCGCGGACCCGATCCCCTGCGGAATCTTCCGGCATTAGTCGCAAATCACCCAACTCCAGTCCGATCTGTCCGGCCACGCGCACGGTCTTCTTCCTGCCTGCATAGAAAACAGCAAAGGAGATAAAGGAACCGTTAACCTCGGGTGGTTAACGCGCGCTTTGACACACACCTGAAAGCCAGCTTTTCCGCGACGTTGGACGGTTAAGGCGGGTCGGACACCCTTGACCGTCGCCGAGCGACGGCAATAAATGTCTCTTAACAAACGCATAGCTGTCGGCGGGGAGCGCCGGCGGCAACCAGACGGGAGAAATCAGATGATCGTCAGTCGTCGGGGCCTGCTGCGCACCCCCGCAATCGTTTTGGCTGCGCTCGCCGGCCTGTGGGCTGCCACGAGCGCCGGTCCGGCCTCCGCGGCCGGGGAACTGCATGTGCTGAACTGGCAGGGTTACGGCACCGACGAGGCCTGGGCGCTCAAGATCTTCGAGGAGCGCACCGGCCTGAAGGTCATCCACGACTACTTCAATTCTGAAGAGGAGATGCTGACCAAGCTGCGCACCAGCCCGGGCACCTACGATGTCGTGCTGATCAACAACATCTATACGGCCCAGGCTGCAAAGGAAGGGCTGATCCAGCCGATCGACACCAGCAAGATCACGAACTTCGCCGATCTCACGCCGCAGCTGCGCGATTCCCCGCGCCTCAACGTCGACGGTAAGGTGTACGGCCTCGCCTGGCTGTGGGGCGTCACCTCCTTCGCGTACAACACCGAGGCGATCAAAGACCGGCCGGATTCAATCGAGGTCCTGTGGGACCCGAAGTACGCCGGGCATGTAGGCTGGCGGGACGATGCGCTCGAGTCCGTGCAGATGGCGGCGCTCGCCACCGGCCAGGACATGAACAACCCGGCCGACCTCGACAAGATCAAGGAGAAGCTCCAGGCGCTGAAGCCGCAGATCAAGACCTTCTGGTCCTCCGAGGACGAGTGGAACAAGCACATGGCGGCGCACGACTACGACATCGCCGTGTACTGGAGCGGCTCGGCCGCGCGCAGCAAGAAGGCCTTCCACCTGCCGGTCGACTTCGTGGTGCCGAAGGAAGGCGCGATCGGCTGGTACGACGGGCTGTCGATCGCGGCCAACGCTCCTAATGTCGAGGGCGCCCTCAAGTTCCTCGATTTCATGGTCAGCCCGGAGTTCTACGTGAAGTGGGACACCGACGTCGGCGCGCCGGCCTCGGCCAACGCCAAGGCGAACGCGCAGCTGCCGGAGGACGCGATGAACCGCAAGATCCTGGGTGACCCCGAGGTGGTGAAGCGGCTGCAATGGATGGCGCCGACCACCGACGAGCAGAAGGCCAAGTACCAGGAGCTCTGGGACGAGGCCAAGACCTACTTCGCGCAATAGACGCCCGGGCCCGGCGCCTCGCGCCGGGCCTTCGCGCCTCCTGCTGACGGGAGCTGCCCTTGCGTCGCACGGCCCGCCGGCGCCTCGCCATCGTCGGCCTGACCGCGCCGGCCTATCTGTGGCTGGCTCTCACGATCTTCCTGCCGCTCTCGGCGATGTTCTACTTCAGCTTCCTGAGCGCGCTGCCGTTGCCGGGCCGGACGGTGTCGGTCACGCTCGACAGCTACCGCACGATCCTCACGAAGGAGCTCTATCTCATCAATGCCAAGCGCTCGCTGCTGCTCGGCATCCACGTGACGATCGGCTGCATCGTCATCGGCTTTCCCGCCGCCTTGGCGCTGGCCAAGTATGTGCACGGGCGATGGCGCGAGGCGGTCTTTCTCCTGATCGTGCTGCCCTTCTGGAGCAACGGCCTCGTGCGCACCTTCTCCTGGACGATGGTCCTGCGCCGCGACGGGCTGCTCGATTGGTTCGTCCGGCTCTTCATACCGGATGCGCCGTCATTCGACCTGCTGTTCAGCTACCCCGCGATCATCATCGGGCTGATCCACGCCTACGTCCCCTACATGATCCTGACCTGTTACGTCTCGCTGCAGGCCATCGACGATTCCCTGATCGAGGCGGCGCGCAGCCTGGGTGCTTCGACCCTCACGATCTTTCGCCGCATCATCCTGCCGCTGAGCTTGCCGGGCCTGATCGCCGGGACGATCCTGATCTTCGTGCCGGTCATCGGCTCCTTCATGGAGCCGGCCATCCTCGGCGGCAAGGACGCGATCATGCTCGGCCCGATCATCGAGCGGCAGTTCAGCGCCTCGGCCAACTGGCCGCTCGGCGCGGCGCTGTCCTTCATGCTGCTCGCCATCGTGCTGGCGATTCTGGCCGCCGCCGCGCCGATCCTGCGGCCGCGTCTTCAGGCCACATAGGACGGTCCCCGACATGGGCAAGGCCGGCATCATACTCGTCCGCGGCTATCTCGTGCTGCTGCTGCTGTTCCTGTACCTGCCGATCGCCGTGATGATCGTGATGGCCTTCAACCAGTCGGCGCTCTACCAGCTGCCGTTCGTCTTCGACCTCAAATGGTTCGCGTCGCTGGCCGGGAACCAGAGGCTGCTCGACGCCGGCTTCAACACCATCGAGATCGCGCTGATCAACACCGTCATCGCGACGACGCTCGGCAGCATGGCGGCCGTGGTGTTCGCCCGCTACAGCTTCCGCGGCAAGACGCTGATGCAGCTCCTGCTGTTCCCGCCGATCACGATCCCCTGGCTGATCATCGGCAACTCCATGCTCTTCATGTTCTATTGGATCGGCATTCGCCGCGGCATCGTCGCCATGCTCCTCGGCCATGTCGCGCTGTCGCTGCCCTACGTCATCATCGTCGTCGGCGCGCAGTTCAAGTCCTTCGGCACCACTCTGGAGGAGGCAGCCGCGACCCTCGGCGCCTCGCCCTGGCAGGCCTTCCGGCGCGTCACCTTGCCGATGGTGGCGCCCGGCATGGTGGCGGCCGCCTTGTTCGCCTTCGCCATCTCCTTCGACCAGTTCGTCATCTCCTACTTCCTGGCCGCACCGGGCGTGACCACGCTGCCGGTCGAGATCTACACCGCCATCCGCAAGGGCTACACGCCGGAGATCAACGCCATCTCGACCATCATCATCGTCGTCTCCATGGGCCTGATGCTGCTGGTGGCGCGCTTCTACCGCTTCGGCGGCGAGCGCTGAGGCCGCCGCATGAGCCGGGTCGAGGTCGATCGCGTCAGCAAGCACTACGGTGCGGTGCGCGCGCTCGACGACGTCTCGCTGACCTTCGAGGACGGCGAGTTCTTCGGCTTGCTCGGCCCGAGCGGCAGCGGCAAGACCACGCTGCTGCGCGCCATCGCCGGTTTCGTCGAGCCCGATAGCGGCGACATCCTCTTCGACGACCGGCCCGTGCGCGACCTCGCCGTCCACCGCCGCGAGATCGGCATGGTGTTCCAGAACTACGCCCTCTTCCCGCACATGAGCGTGTTCGACAACATCGCCTTCGGCCTTTCGGTGCGACACCTCGCGGCTGCCGAGATCAAGGCGCGGGTGATGGAGATCCTCGGCCTGGTGCGGCTCGCCGGCTACGAGGAGCGCCGGCCGCGCCAGCTCTCGGGCGGCCAGCAGCAGCGCGTCGCCCTGGCCCGCGCCCTGGTGACCAGGCCGCGCGTGCTCCTGCTCGACGAGCCCCTCGGCGCCCTCGACAAGCGCCTGCGCCAGCAGATGCAGATCGAGCTCAGACAGATCCAGCGCGAAGTCGGCATCACCACGATCTTCGTGACGCACGATCAGGAGGAGGCGCTGACCCTGTCCGACCGCATCGCGATCTTCAACGAGGGCCGGGTGGT
>DATIXH010000282.1:0-18008 GCA_035518775.1 Candidatus Acidiferrum sp. | reverse complement strand
GGAGCGAGACCTCCTCAGTTGGCGACGGTGAGGTCGGCCTTCATGCCGTGCATGAAGTGGCCGGGCTGGTTGCAGATGAGGAGGTAGTGGCCGGGCTGCAGATCGAGGGTCAGAGTGCCGCCCTTGCCGGGATCGAGGTCGGCGACCTCGCCGAGGTCCTGCGTGTTCTCCTCGATCACCTTCTCGTCCTTGGCGTCGTAGGGCAGCGGCTGGCCGGCGGAATCGGTGCGGAGCACGAGCATCTCGTGGATCGTATCCTGCGACTGGTTGACGACGTCGAAGGTGACCTGGCCGGCCTTCAGCCGGCTGCGGTCGACCTGCAGCGTCATGTGCTCGGCGTCGCTGTCGGTCAGCACGACCTTCACGGTCTGGGGAGCGCCGGCGGCGCCGGCCGCGGCGGCGAGCAGCAGGACCGGCGCCGCGAGCGCGAGGCCGAGGACAAGCTTATGCATGATCATGAGCTCCTTGATATGGGAATCAGCCAACAGGGAAGAGCGGCCGCCCCTGCGGCCGCGAGGCGAGACCCTAACGGAGCGAGCCTGACCGGACGCTGACGGCGCGCTGACGAAGCGCTGACGGCGCGCGCTTTTCGGTGCGACAGGTTGGCGCGGCGAGGCGCGCTACTGCGGGAAGCCTTGCGTGATCGGCTGGAAGGTCGGCTCCGGCCACGGATGGGCGGCGTCGGCGGGCGGCGCGTCGGCGCCGCCGCTGCTCTCGAGGGTGACGCCGGAGAGGCCGGCATAGCCGCGCGCGGTCATGCCGGCGACGACGACGGTGCTGGCGCCGCCGGGGGTGGCGACGGCGACCACGCCCTCGGTGACGGTGACGGCGCTGGCGTCGTGCGTGACGTCGACCGCGAAGGCGGTGCCCTTCACGATGGCGGCGAGATAGGGCGTGTCGACCTCGAAATGCGGGTCGGGGCGGTGGTCGACCTCGAACACGGCCTGGCCGAGCCACTGCACGAGGCGGGTGAGGGCGCCGTCGGCGTCGGCCTTCGGCAGCTCGAGATAGCTCTGGCCGCGCAGGCGCACGCGGTCGCCGCCGCGCTGCAGCAGCACTTCGGCGGCCGGTCCGGTGCGGATCTCGCTGGAGGCGGCGACGACGGCGCCGGACATCAGCGGCTGCCATTCGCCGCGGTCGTGGCGCACCTCGGCGGGGCCGCGGCTCTCGACGACGATCCAGGGCGACGGCATGGCCGCCATCTCCTGCGCGCGCAGGTGCTTGGGCACTGAGGCCAGCAGCAGAAGGGCGAGCAGGGCGAGCAGCGGCATGGGCCGCCGAGAGGGCGAATTCTGTTTCGACAGCACGGCACACTCCACCGCCGGCTTCTGCCGGCCGCACGCATCCCCGCGGCTTGGCACAGTAGCGGAGTGTCGTTAAGAGACCGTGAGCAGGGATCGTTAAGGCGCGGCCGCTACGGCGCGCCCACCACCGTGGCGTAGGCGAGGCGGGCGTCGGGCTGGGCCCGGAGCGCGCGGGTGAGCTTGGGCAGGAACTGCGTCAGCTCCGAGACCTTGGAGAGGGGCGCATCGAACAAGGGCTGCGGGCTGGCGACGACGATGATCAGGTTGGCGCCGTAGGGCTTCTGGAAGCCGTAGCGCGCGCGCTCCTGCGGCATCTTGCCGATCACGACCTGCTGGCCGGCGATGACGTGATTGTCGGAGCGGAGATCGTTGGGCAGCAGGTGGACGACCTGCTTCTCGCCGCCGTCGACATAGCCGACATAGAGGTAGCCGTCGGCGGTCGAGGGCGCGGTGACCGTCACCAGCAGATGGTCGCCGTCGTGATAGAGGCCGCGGTCGCCGCCGACCGCGAGCTGCGGCGCCAGCGCATCGTTGGCCGCCAGCGCCAGCTTGGCCGGCACGGCGTCGAGCGCGCTGCAGAGCGGCGGCGGCAGGACGGCGACCTGCTGCGTCACCGGGCCGGCGCCGGGCAGGGCCGAGACGCGCGCCAGGGCCGCCTGGACGGCGGCGGCGTCGCCGACATAGCCGGCGATGGCGATGGCCGCCGGCGGCGTCACCGTCGCCTGCAGGCGCGCGCAGGCGAAGCCGGCGAGCGCGGTGTTGGCGGCGGCGGCGAGGCGGGTCTGGTCCGGCGCGGCGGCCGCCGGCGCCGGCGGCGCGGCCGCGGGGGCGGATGCGGCAGGGCTCGCGGGCGGGCGGGCCGGCAGCAGCTGGGTCATCACCAGATAGGCGATGGCGCCGACCGCGGCGAGGACGACGAGGCCGAAGGCCGCCACCAGCGGCCAGGCGCGGCGCGCCGGGGGCGGCGCGGCGCGCTGGGCTCGGCCCGATCCGGCCGGGCGGGCAGCCGCGCGCCCGCTCGCGGCCGGCTTGCCGGCAGATGACTTGGCGCTCGTCTGGGGCTCGCCGTCGAGCAGCACCTCGTAGACCACGACCTTGCGGCTGATGTTCTTCAGCGCCTGCTCGCCGAGCGGGCGGAAGCCGACCTCGATGCGGCCATAGACCTGCTCGTAGGCGCTCTCGGAGATGAACACGCCGCCGGGGTTGGCCAGGTTCTCGATGCGGGCGGCGACGTTGACGTTGTCGCCGAGCAGGTCGGCGCGGTTGGCCATGACCTCGCCGTAGTTGATGCCGATGCGGAACTGCAGCCGCTCGGACGGCGGCTGGGCGGCGTAGCGCTGGCGCAAGGTCGTCTGCACCTCGACGGCGCAGCGCACGGCGGCGACGGCGTTGGGGAACTCGGCGATGACGCTGTCGCCGGCGGTGTTGGCGATGCGGCCGCCATGCTGGACGATCCGCGAATCCATGATGGAGCGCGCGGCGTCGAGGCGCTTCAAGGTGCGCTCCTCGTCCGTGCCCATGAGGGCGCTATAGCCGGCTACGTCGGCCGCCAGGATGGCCGAGCGGCGACGCCGGATGAGCAGCTGCGTGATCTGCGTCGTCGTCTGCTTGGGATCCATCCCGCCCGCCTTGGACGGCCGCAGCCCCACTCCGCCGCCGTCGCGGCCATTCTGCCGGTATTAGGGACCGCTGTTCAAGCCAATGCGGCCGCCGCGCCGCCCACGGCCATCGAGTCCTGGCCCGCGATCTCGGCATCCAGGCGCGCCAGCAGGGTGCGATAGGCGGGATGATCGTGCAGCGCATCGAGCGAGCTGTCCTTCTTCATCCACTCGACATGCGAGCGGTGGCGGAAGGGCGGGTCGGCATAGACCCGCTCCAGCCGCTCCATGGCCGCCTCGAGCTTGCCGATGCCGGCATAGGCGCACGCCAGATTGTAGCCGGTGATGGAATCGAGCGGATCGAGGGCGGCGGTGCGCGCCGCCCAGGCCTCGGCGCGCGCCGTGTCGCCGAGCTCGGCCAGGGCGCAGGCGCCGAAGGCGAGCGCGCCGGCGTTGTCGGGATGCACGGCCACCTCGGCCTCGACGCGCTCGAGACAGCGGCGCGCGGCCGACAGCATCTCGTCGCGCAGGCCGAGCGAGCGGTAGGCGTTGGCCACCAGGCCGAGGGCGCGGAAATCGTCGGGCTGGAGCTCTGCCGCGCGCTCGAAGAGCGGGATCGCCTCGCGGTAGCGGCCCTGGGCCCGCAGGTTGCGGGCCGCAAAGAAGTTCGCCTCGAACAGATCGGGCCCCAGCCGCAACGCCTGCTCCAGCGCGACGTTGGCCTCGCCATGCCGGCCGGCGGTGTAGAGCGCCAGGCCCTTGGCGGCGTGCGCCTCGGCCAGGGACGGATCGAGCGTCAGGGCGCGCTCGCTGTTGTCGAGGATGTCCTGGAACGACACCGTGAGATCGCCCATGCACATCAGGTAGGAATCGCTGTTGGCGATGCCGGAATAGGCGTGGGCGTAACGTGGATCGACCTCGGCCGCGCGCGCGAACATCTGTCGCGCCACGCGCAGGGCGCGTTCACCCCAGCCGCTGCGCAGGAAGAACGAGCGCCCCATCAGATAGTATTGATAGGCCTCGGGACTGGCGGTCGGGCGGCTGGCCATGCGCGCCCGCTCCTCGGGCAGCAGCGTCACCTTGAGGGCGTCGACGACGCTTTGCGAGATCTCGTCCTGGAGGGCGAAGATGTCGTCAAGGCTGCGGTCGTAGCGGTTGGCCCAGAGATGGCCGCCGCTGCGGCCGTCCACCAGCTGCACCGTGATGCGCAGGCGATCCCCGGCCTTGCGCACGCTGCCTTCGAGGATGCGGTCGACGTTCAGCTCGCGCGCCGCCTGACGGATCTCGACGGCCTTGCCCTTGTAGGTGAAGACGGTGTTGCGCGCGACGACAAAGAGCGCGGAGACGCGCGACAGGTCGGTGATGATGTCCTCGGTGAGGCCGTCGGCGAAATACTCCTGCGCGGCATCGCCGCTCATATTGGCGAACGGCAGCACCGCGATCGCCGGCCGGCCGGCGCGCAGGCTGGCGACAGGCGACGGTGCGCAGGTCCGCTCCGGCACGGAGGTCGCGACATCGGACTCGAGCTGCAGCACGAGCGCGCGGAAATCCGGATGCTCGCGCAGCGGATCGAACGCGACGTCCTGGCGCAGCCAGTCGAAGAAGGCACGCCGGTTAAGGTGCTTCGCCGCAAAGGTCGCGCGCAGACGGTCGAGCGCGTCAGCGGTCCGGCCGAGGACGAGCCAGGTGCAGGCGAGATTGTAGTTCACGATGGGATCGTCGGGATCGATATGGGCGGCCCGCACCGCCCATTCCTCGGCACGCTCCCACTCGCCGAGGTCGGCCAGGATATGGGACCCGAAGGCCAGCGAATGGCCGTCGTTCGGCTGCGTTGCGATCTCGACCTGAACCCTTTCCAGGCACTGCCGCGTCGCCGTCAGCCACTCATCCATTCGGCCGAGGGCCCGGTATTCGTCGGCCAGGAACCCCAGACAGCGAAAGTCGTTCTGGTTGAGCCCGGCGGCGCGCTCGAACAGCTGCGCGGCCTTGCCGTGGTCGCCCTGGGCGCGGCAGTTGCGGGCGTAGAGATAGTGGGCCTCAAACAAACCCGGCCCCAATCGCACGGCCTGCTCGAAGGCGGCGTTGGCAGCCCCATGCTGCCCGGCTGTGTAGAGAGCGAACCCCCGGGCGGCATGCGATTCGGCCAGGTCCGGCGCCAGCTCGAGGGCGCGCGCGCTGTTGGCGGCGATGCCGTCGAAGGATGCGCCGGGGACGCCGAGCAGCAGCCGACAGCACTCGCAGTTGGCGAGGCCGGCATAGGCATGAGCGCAACGCGGATCGAGCGCGATCGCCTGGCTGAACAATTGCTGCGCCACGTCCATCGCACCCCTGCTCCAGACATTGCGCAGGAAGAAGGAGCGCCCCATCAGGTAGTATTCGTAGGCATCGGCGCTGCCGCTGGGCGGCAGCGGCGCGACGGTCGGCCGATGGGGCGCCAACGGCGCCTGCGCATCCGATGAAGCCCGGGCGGCCGCGGCGGGCGACCGGGCCAAGCGCTGAGCCAGGATCTCCTGGTGCAGCCGCTCGGTCTCCGGCTCCGGTGCGACGCCGAGCTCGCGGGCCAGCAGCTCCTTGCACTGGCGGTATTGCCGGAGCGCCAGGCTGTGATGGCCCTGGTCGGCGTGCAGCTGCATGAGCGTGCGGTGCATGTCCTCGCGCAGCGGATCCTGTGCCAGGATCGCCTCAGCCGTCGCCCGCGCCGCGGCCGGGGCGCCGGCGTTCATCTGCCGCGCCAGCAGGCGATCGAGCACGCCCAGCATGAGCAGACGCAGCCGCTCGCGCTCGTGCAGGAGCCATTCCTCGCAGGCCGAGTCGCGCACCGACAGCCCGTCGAGGAAGGGGCCCTTGTAGAGCGCGACCGCCCGCTCCAGGTCGGACGTCGCTTCGGACTGAATCAATTCCTCGAAGCGGCGGACGTCGACGGCAACCGCGCCGCCGACCAGGCAGAGCCGCTCGCCCTCGATCGCGATCGGCGACCGCGCGACTCCGCTCAAGGCCTTGCGCAGGACCGTCAGCTCCTGGCGCAGGCTGCCGCGCGCCTGGGTCTCGGCGCGGTCGCTCCAGAGGATGCCGATGACCTTCTCGCGGGTCTGCGGCTCGCCGGCCCGCAGGGCCAGGAAGGCGAGCAGCAGCTGGGCCTTGCGGCCGAGCGGCCCGAGCGGCGCGCCCGAGCCGAAGCGGGCGTCGAAACCGCCGAGGAGACTGAGTTCGAGCGACGCCATCGCGTCCGCGCTCCCCACCCCGGTCGTCGCGAGAGCGGGAATAGTAGCACGACCCGGCGATGGCTGCCGCAGCATCATGGATGCGGGCGGCTCACGGGCGCGCTCGTTCGGCGGCGCGCCGCGGCGCGATGCGATAGGCGCAGCGGCGGGCGCCCGCGAGGATATGATCGGTGCGCTCCACCGTCGCGCCGCCCAGCACGGCACGGAAGATGTCAAGCTCGGAGCGGCAGAGACCCTGGCAGGCCTGCGCCGCCGCGCAGACCGGGCAATGGTTCTCCACCAGCAATAGGCTGCCATCCGGCTTGGCAACGCATTCGGCCATGTAGCCCTCCTCGCTGCGCAGGGCCGCCAGGCGGCGGACGCGCTCGGCGATGCTGCCGGCGCCGCGCAGCGCCGCCTGGTAGCGGGCGAGCGTCTCGCGCTCGCGCTGGCGGATGAGCCGGTCGAGGCCGCGGGCGCCGAAGACGGCCTTGGCGGCGCCCAGGATCTCGACCGTCATCTGGGCGTGCGAATCGGGGAAGCGCGCCGCCGCCTTCTCCGTCAGCAGCCAGTGCCGGCGGGGGCGGCCGACGCCGCGCCGCTCGTCGCGGTGGCTCACCAGCCCGGACTCGACGAGGCGGCTGAGGTGCTGGCGCACGCCCATCGGCGTGATGCGCAGCGCCTTGGCCAAGCTCGCGGCCGTCGCCGGCCCGCGCGTCTTCAGAAGAAAGAGGATCCTATCGGCGTTGTGTTCCTGCATGGTGCGGGAGTGTCGTCCGCAGTTGGCCGGCTGGTCAAGAATGTTTGATAAGCATGCGCTTTACTTATTCCGGCGTGCGTTCGTCGAGTAACCAGATAGCAGTGCGATACTTGGGGAGGCGTCCCCCTGCATGCCGACCGCGAACGCCCGCCTTGTAGGGGCGCGCTGCGCGCGCCCGGGCTACGAATTAAACCTGCCTGCCCCGAGATGCCGAGCAGCGGCAACCATGGGCGCGCGCAGCGCGCCCCTACGGGTGGACACCTGCTTCTGCTTCACTACCCGACCCGGAACCAGAACTCGATCTCCTCGGTGTCGGTGTCGCAGCGCGCAGAATGTTCGGCTTGGGCGGGAACGTGATACCAGTCGCCGGGTCGGTAGCGGGTTTCCGTGCCGTTGGCGGCGATGATCATCTCGCCCTTGGTGATGACGCCCCAGTTGTCGGTGTCGTGACGGTGCGGCTCGATGCGCGTGCCCGCGGGATAGGTGCCGAACAGCACGTCGCACGCCTCCGCGCGCAGGCGGAAGGCCTCGAAGCGCCCGGAGAACGGCTCCAGCGCCTTGATCCGATCCGGGAATTCATTCCATTTCATGGGCAGGCTCCGTTGACCCAGGCGGGCGCGAGCCTAGTCGTTTCATTTATGAAAGGGAATTGACTATACTTGGAAGCTGGCTTTGCAGAAATGAACAGACCATGGATTGGAACGACCTGCGGATCTTCCTGGCGGTGGCGGAGGTGGGCAGCCTTGCCGGCGCCGCCCGCCGGCTGCGGCTGTCGCACGCCACCGCCTGGCGCCGGATCGGCGCCCTCGAGCGGGCGCTGCAGGTGGCGCTGTTCGAACGTCGCGCCGGCGGCTATGTGCTGACGCCGGCCGGCCTGCGCTTCCTCGAGGGCATCAGCGGCGTCGAGCGCACGGTCGATGCGGCCTGCCGGCAGCTGACGCAGGCGGCGGCGGTCGCCGAGGGCGAGGTGCGCATCGCCGCGCCCGAATTCGTCGGCGCGATGCTGGCCGACGGGCTCGGCCGGCTGCAGCAGCGCCACCCGCGGCTGGTGCTGGAGCTGCTGACCGGCAGCCCGGCGGCCAGCCTGCTGGCGCGCGACGTCGACATCGCGCTGCGCGTCGAGCGCCTGCCGGCCGGGGGACTGGTGCCGGAGGCGACATTCTCCATCCCCTGCGGCCTCTATGCCTCGCCGGCCTATCTGCGCCGATTCGGTGCGCCGCCCGCGCTCGACGACCTCAGCGGGCACCGGCTCGTGGATTTCGATCGTTCGATCGCGCATATCGCGCCCAGACCCTGGCTGCGGGCGGGCGGGCGCGGCGCCGAGGTCGCCTTCCGCAGCAACAGCCCGCATGCGCGCATGGCGGCGGCGCGCGCCGGGCTGGGCCTGGCCATGCTGCCCGACCCGATCGTCGCTCGACGGAGCGGGCTGCGCCGCGTCATCGGCAGCGACCAGGTCGGCGGGCTCGACCTCATGCTGTTCGTCAATGCCGGGCTGCGGCGCGAGCCGCGCATCACCGCCGCCCGCGACCACCTCGTCGAGCTTCTGGCCGCCTACGCCGTGCCGGCACCGGCGCGCAAGGCGCGCTCCGCCTCGAATTGATGCGTTTTTCACGCGGCGGCGCGGCGCGAACGGCCGCGCCGCACGGCCGGCTGACGGCCGGCCGGTTAGCCTGGCGACGCTGACCAGACGCATCCGAGAGCAGGAGACATGCAGAACGATACGACGCTGTCGACGAGCCCCGGCAGGGCGGCAGCCACGGCGCGCCGGCGCTGGCGAGCGGCGCTTGCAACCGTGGGCGCCAGCCTCCGGACATGGCGGCACCGCGCCCGCGGCAGGCGCGCGCTAGAAGCGCTGAGCGATCACGAGCTCCGCGATATCGGTCTGACGCGCACCCACGCCTGCCGCGAGGCCCAGAAGCCCTTCTGGGTGCCGTGATCGCGAGGCGGGGCGTTGCCAGATCTACTTTTGACGTCTTTTTGACGCCCGCAGGGGCGGGCGGGCGGTGCCGTCCGAACGAATGGCTGACGGCCCAGCCGTAGGATCGCGGCGAAGCGACGAGACCCAACGATCGCCAGCAAGGAGGCTTCGAGATGGCAGACTATCTGATGATCGAATCGCGCGATCCCTTCGATTCGAGCGACGTCGCCAACTTCCTGGCGCTCGCCGAAGGGCTATCGAAGGCGGGAAACGCGGTGACCCTGTTCCTGGTGCAGAACGGCGTGCTGCCGGCGCGGCACGGCGCCCGCTCGGCCCCGCTGGCGGTGCTCGCCGCCAACGGCGTCGAGGTGCTGGCGGATTCGTTCTCGCTCAGCGAACGCGGCATCTCCGCCAACCGGCTGATCCCGGGCATCAAGGCGGCGCCGCTCGACCTCGTCGTCGACCGGCTGGCCGCCGGCTGCCGGGCGCTCTGGCACTGACGGAGGCACCCATGAAAAGCAAGAAGACGCTGACGTTCCTGCTGATGGATGCGCCGTTCGAGAACGCGCGCACGACCACGGCGCTGCGGCTGATCGATATCGCGGCCCGGCGCGGCTACGACATCAACGTGTTCGCCTACGAGGGCGCGGTCTATCTGCCGTTCGCGGCGCAGAAGCAGCACGCCAATGCCGTGCACGGCCACGACGTCGTGCAGGAAGACCATCCGCTGCCGCGCGAATGGGTGGAGGCGGTGGTGCAGGAGGCGGCGAAGAACGGCGGCCGGGTCGACTGGGTGAATTGCGGACTCTGCGTCGACGAGCGGGGAGCGACCGACGCGGTCGCCGGCGTGCGCCGCGGCAGTCCGGCCGATTTCTGGAAGATGGCGACCTCGTCCGACAACACCCTGGTCATCGCGACGAAGTGAGGAGGCAACGATGAAGACGCTCAACATCATCGAGACGGCCTATCGGGCGACGCTCGAGGAGCAGGACGATCCCGTGGTGTGGATCATCCACGCCATGAAGGGCGCCGGCGCCGAGCAGGGCGTGGTGCTGCGCGCCAATGCGGTGAACTACGCGGTCAAGGCCCAGGGCGTGCCGCCGCTCGCCTTCGGGGCGCGCCGCCAGCAGCAAGGGCCGCACCTGGCCGAGGCGGTCGGCGGGCTGGTTGGCAAGGGCGTCGCCGTCTATGTGGTCAGCGACGACCTGACCGAGCGCGGCCTGCAGGGCGAGGAGCTGATCGGCGGCCTGAAGCCGGTGCGCAAGACCGACCTGCCGGTGCTCTGCAGCGGCTACGATCGGGTGTGGCACTGGTGAGACGCGCGGGCACGATCGAGTGTGGTCCATATTCCAGAGATCTGTGTTCATAGGCCCCGGCTTTCGCCTACGGGATTCACACATCTCTGCAGGGCAATCCTGCGTCCTTCGACAAGCTCAGGATGAGGGGAAATCTTGGTGGCACGAAGAAAGATCCTCATCCTGAGCTTGTCGAAGGACGCGCGTCGGCGATCCCAGGGTCCCGCAAGCGATTGATCCGACCGGAGGACGCCATGTGGCGAAGGATAGGGGCGACGATTGTCGCACTGCTGCTGGCGAGCGCGCCCACGGCGGCGGCCGACCTGGAGCACGCGACGGCGGTCTATGGCTCGGGCGACTATCGCGCCGCCTTCGATGAGTTCCAGGAGCTGGCGAACAGCGGCAACAGCCAGGGGATGCTGTGGCTCGGCTACCTGTACCAGGAAGGGCAGGGGACGGCGCAGGACTATGCGCAGGCCATGGACCGCTTCCGCATGGCGGCCGATCTCGGCGAGGCCGACGGCTACTTCTACGTCGGCAACATGTACGAGAATGGCTACGGCGTCAGCAAGGACGCCGTCGAGGCCGTGCGCTGGTTCCGCCAGGCGGCGGAGCGCGGCAGCGCCTATGGCGAGTTCGCCCTGGGCCAGGCCCACGAGCGCGGCGACGGCGCGCCGCGCGACCTGCGCGCCGCCCGCCGCTGGTACCAGGCGGCCGCCGACCAGAACGACCCGGATGCCAAGGCCGCGTTGCAGCACCTGACCGCGAATCCCGAGTGATCGCGCCCCGCCCGCAGGGTTTGCCGGTGCCGACCGTGTAACTCCCGGAGTGCAGGCGCGGTATAGCCGTCGCCTGCCGCCACGGGAGGGGTTCGCATGGTTCGACTGCTGGACGTCCGGCGCCGTCGGCGTCGGATGCTGTTGATCATCACGCTTGCAGGCATGGCCCTGGTGGCCGCTGCGGCGGCGCGCGCCGGCGAGGCCGGCTCAGGCCGGCTTATGGAGCGCCTGCTGCAGAAGATGGACACCGACGGCGATGGCGCCCTCAGCGCGGCCGAGGGCGAGGCGGCGGCGGAGAAGATGCTCGATCGCCTCGACACCAACGGCGACGGCATCCTGACCAAGGACGAATTCATGGCGAGGAAGGGCAGCGGCCGGCTCTCGACCGTGCAGCAGCAGAAGTTCGATGACCGCCGCGCCAACCGCTTCGCGGCCATGGACAAGGACGGCGACGGGCAGGTGTCGGCGGCGGAGTTCTTCGCCGCGGCCCAGCAGCGCTTCACGGCCGCCGACGCCAACGGCGACGGCCGCGTCACGAAGGATGAGTTGAGCGCACTGCGCGGCGCGCTCTGACGTTCCTGGACCTGAGGACGCCGACCGTCAGTGGATGGTCGGACGATCCTCGTCGAAGCGGAGATCCAGCGGCTGCAGCAGGCCGCTGGACTCGACGTGCAGGCGGACGATCTCGCCGGACTGCGACAGCGCGAGGCGCGCCAAGTAGCGCTGCAGCCGCGGGAAGTAGGGCGCGCTGTCCAGCCCCATCCAGGTGAAGGTGCGGCGCGACACCTCTCGCCGCACGAACATCAGCTCGATGATCGCGAAGGTCGGGCAGGGCGGATCACTGGGCTCGTCATCGGTCGTCCAATCGTCGCGTTCCATGGCTTTCCCCTTTGGATGGCCGTGCGGTTGGCGGCGGCTAGAACGAGATCGCCGTCGCGGCCTGATCGCCGGCCTTGTCCTGCCAGTTCTGGCCGGCGGCGACGACGCAGCTGAGGCCGTCGGGCCGGGACACGATGATGGTCCAGGTCGAGCCGTCCTTGGCGGTCAACACCTCCAGGAGCGTGCCCACGCTCGTGAGGGCGGTTGCGGATTGCGTTTCGTGAAACCGGTCGCCGAGGGTCTTGATGACCTCCGTATGCGGACCGCAGGCGGTCGGCGGGCTGGCCAACGCCGGAGAAGCGGTCGCGGCCGCTCCGAGAAACAGGACCGCCGGGACCGTTGCCGCGCTGACCCACGCGGACAGGACTCGCGCCTTCATGGTGCGTCTCCTTGCGATGTTCACAGGGCCTTGTAGAAACACGCCGGGCTCGCGCCTGTTCCGCAGGCGAGTCGGCCACGCCTCAGGCGGCGGTCTGCTGCGCTTTGACGTGCAGGACCTGGCCGGTCTGGAGCCGGCCATCGCCGGCCGCAAGCAGCACATAGCTCGGCGCGAGCGCATCGAGCGCCTGCGCGCGCCGCGGACCGAGGGAGCGCAGGCTGCCGGGCGTCAACGCGTTCACACGGACTCCACGGTCGGCGAGCGCCGGGGCGACCGAGCGCGTGAAGGAGACGATCGCCCCGGTCGTGGCGGCGTCATCGATCAGGCGGGCGTGATCGTCCCAGGACGTCACCGCCGTGGTGTTGATGACGGCGCCGCGCGCCGCCAGATGCGGCATGGCCGCCTTCGTCAAGTAGAACATGCCGAGCAGATCGGTTTCGCCGTCCGGGCGCCGTTCGGCAGCATTGTTCACGAGGATGTCGAGGCGGCCGAGCGCAGCGACGATGCGCTTGACGGCGTTGCGGCAGAACCCTTCCAGCGCGACGTCCCCGGCGAGCAGGACGCAGCGGACGTTCTGCCGCAGGATCGCTTGCCGCGTCTCTTCTGCGCTGCGGTGGTCGTTGAGATAGATGATGCCGACGTCGGCGCCCGCCTTGGCGAAGGCGATCGCGACAGCGCGCCCGATTCCGCTGTCGCCGCCAAGGATAGCGGCCGTCTTGCCCCGCAGGGCACCGGGCGGGCGAGGGCGCTGCGCGCCCGCGCGCTGCCGCGCCAGTGTTCGTCCGCGATTTATCACAGCTCGACCATGCGCTTCCCTCCGGAGGACGCCGGTCCAGTTCAAACACGCGGATGCGCCGCAGGGTTCCGGAGCAGTCGGGGGTGCAGAAGTGCCGCAGCGGCGGCGCTGCGCGCGCCGCCTGATCCAGGCGACGTGCTCTAGGCGGCGCGCCGGGCGGCGAGGGCGCGCGGGCGGCGGCTCACGCCACGGCCGCGAACCGACCTCCAGGGTTTGATGACGCCGGTGACGCCGGCGAGCGCCCCGGGCGCCAGCGGACGCGCCCACAGCCGCTCCGGCTTCTCCTTCGGCATAGTGAAGCCGAAGGGGGCGGCCGGAATACACCCGAACTGCTCGTAGTAGCCGGGATCGGCGACCAGCAGCACCAGTCGGTGACCGCTCAGCATGGCCTGGTCGAGGGTGCGCGCCACCAGCATGCGGCCGATGCCCTCGCCGCGGCGCGTCGGGTCGACGGCCAGGGGGCCCAGCAGGAGGGCCGGCGTCTCCGCCGCGCCGACCAGGATCGGCCAGTACCGGACGGTGCCGACCAGCTTGGCGCCGTCGCGGGCAAGCCAACTCAGCGCCGGGATCGGCGCCACGCCGTCGCGATACTGGTAGGAGGCCTTGGCCTGGCGATTCGGCCCGAAGGCGAGGTCGAGAAGCTGTTCGATGTCGCCGGCGTCGGCCGGCCGTTCGCGGAGGATCTTGTACATCGGGGTCTTTCTTCGGCAGTCCAAATAAGAGCGGTTGAAGGGATTCAAATCCGCCGGCTGCCGTCGCGACACCCTAGTCCCCGTACTTCCCTGGGACCCGGTGCGCTTCGCGCAGGCGCGGCCGGCCGCGCCGCCTACGGGCGGCACTGGCGCGTCGTCGTCGCAGTCGCAGGGCGAAGCTCACACTCGGACCTCCTTGACAGCGCCTATGAATGGGTATGGTCGCCGCCATTGTCAATATTTCTTGCCAGTAAAGGATGAAGAAATTCTTTGCGTGTGGCCGGCGCGCCGCGGATGTCCGCCACCACCGCCGCCCGCGGCGGGGACGCGATGTGTCAAAAGTGGGCGAAGCGGGCGCGCTGGCGTCGCTTCGTTTGACGAGTGCCCGTCCTTCCCCTAGCTGACGGGAACCTACCCGAATCGGAGGAGGCAGGAATGATGTTCAAGATGTCGGCACGGGCTCCCGTTGGCTTCGCCTGCATGGCGACGCTCGCGGTTCTGGCGGCGGCGCCGGCGGCCCAGGCGCAGGAGAAGATGACGAAGGAGCAGGCGGTGCAGCTGGTCTTCAACCGCTTCGACACCAACAAGGACGGGAACATCACGAGCGCCGAGTTCATGAAGGTCGGCGAGCAGGATTTCCAGGCCTTCGACGCCAACAAGGACGGCAATCTTACGAAGGAGGAGTTTCTCGACCCGAAGCCGCGCCACCTCGGCAAGGTAAGCGATGCCGACCTGGCGCAGGCGAAGAAGGTCTGGACCCAGCAGTTCGACCACCTCGACACCGACAAGAACGGCCTGCTCTCCGACGCCGAGCACCAGAAGGCCGGCAAACTCTCCTTCGCCCGCATGGACACCAACAAGGACAACGAGATCACGCTCTCCGAACTGAGCGCCGCCGCGAACTAACGGCTGCCGCGGGTCTCAGCCGGCGCGCGCCCGCGGCATCAGGTCGTAGGGGTGCTTCCAGCCCGGCAGGGCCGCGACCCGCTTTGTCCAGGCCTCGATGTTGGGAAAGGCATTGCGGTCGATCCCGGTTTCCTCAGGGTAGTAGAGATAGCCGACCATGGAGATGTCGGCGATCGTCGGGGCGTCGTCGACCATGAAGGGGCGAGTCGCCAGGTGCTTCTCGACGATGCCGAAGGCGGCCAGGGCGCGGGTGCGCAGGAATTCGGTCACCGGCGTCTCCCCCGTCTTCTGCAGGCCGATGAGGAAGCGCAGGGTGGCGAAGTAGCTGGTGAACTTGTGGTTGTCGAACAGGATCCAGCGCAGTGCCTCCAGTCGCTCGTCGGCGTTGCGGCCGCCGAAGCGGCCCGTGCGCTCGGCCAGGTAGGTGAGGATCACGCCGCTCTGGGTCAGGCGCTTGCCGGCATGCTCGAGCACGGGCGCCTCGCCCATCTCGTTGACCGTGCTGCGATAGGCGTCGCCGCGCGTCTCACCCTCGAAGTAGTCGACGCGGCGCGGCTCCCAGTCGCAGCCGCTGAGCGCCAGCATCAGGCCGGCCTTGTAGGAATTCCCGGATTCACCGAAGCAGTAGAGCCGGTATTCGGCCATGGCGGTTCCCTCTTGCCAATTGCAGCGGGGATGCTAGCGGGCGCGGTGCCGGTTCGCCATGGGCGTCAGCGTCGCCGTCTCTTACCGGTCCGCGACCGGTCTAGAAATCGGTCGCCGTGCCGCTACTCCAGCGGCGAGCGCGTCGCCGCCATGCTCGGGCGCTCCCGCATGGCGTGCCACCACGCGAGCAGGCGCGGCTGCGCTGCGAGCAGCTCGGCTCCTTCCTTGGCCATAGAGAAATAGGCGACCATGGGAGCCGCGTGAAGGTCGGCCAGGGTGACGCCGCTGTCGGTCAGATAAGGCCCCTTCGAGTCCGCAAGCTCCCCGAGCGCCTGCAGGCAGAGCCGGGCCTTCGGAATTGCAGCAGCGATCTTCGCCTCGTCGGTGCCGCGCCCCTCCGCCGGAGCGCGCACGCGCTCGACGAAGATGTCCCAGATCAGCGGGCGGTAGCCGTAGCTGTCGATGATGCTGATGATCTGGTTGGCGCGCGCCCGCGCCCGCGGCGTGCTCGGCATCAGCGGCGGACCCGCGAAGGCATCGTCGACGTAGCGCGTGATGGCGCCGGCCTCGTAGAGGCGGAAACCGTCATGCTCGAAGGCGGGAATGCGCTTGAATGGATGGCGCTCGAGATAGTCGGGCGGCGGACCGTCGGCGGCGAAGATGTCGATCTCGACCAGCCGATAGGGAACCCCCTTCTCTTCGAGTGCGAGGCGGGCGGCGCGGACATAGACGCTGTAGGCAGCGCCGAACAGGATCGGATCGGTCATGCGCTCCCTCTAAAGGACGGACCGCCGCTCTTCAACCTCGGCGGCCATAGCCCGCCGCTATCGAAACCAAAGACATCCGGCATTTCCCGGCGGCCCGCGACCTCGCCATCTTCCCCCTCAAGGCGGCGGCCATGGCGGTCGGCGCCGCAGCATCGAAAAGGAGAAGCTTGATGTTCATGAGCAATATGAATGGCAAGACGCTCTGGCGGACGCTGTCGCTGGCCGGGATCGTCGCCGGCGCGATGACGATCGGCGCCACGGCGTCGTTCGCGGGCGAGTGTCCGGCGGACAAGGTGGTGGCCAATGGCCAGGGCCAGCAGGACAAGGGGATGGCGGCGAAAGGCGTGACTGACACGGTCCTCGCCTCCATCGACCTGTCGAAGGAGATGATCGCCGCCAACGATCACCAGTTCCGCATGCGCCGGCTGGAGATCAAGCCGGGCGGCATCGTTCCCTGGCACAACCATGGCGATCGTCCCGCCCTGATCTACGTCGTGCAGGGCGAGATCACCGAATATGCCAGCACCTGCGCCGTGCCGATCGTTCACAAGGCGGGCGATGTGTCGGTCGACGCCGACCGCTCGCACTGGTGGAAGAACACCGGCAAGAAGACCGTCGTTCTGATCTCCGCCGACATCCTCCACGACAAGATGGAACAGCACATGATGTGACGCCGCCGATGACGGCGCGCGGTTCGCGAGCGTGACGCCCCGGCGATCGGCGCAGGCGTCACGCTCCCCGTTTCCATTCCGATCGAGGATCGAACGATGGCTGAGACGAGCGTCATGTCGGCAGCGCCGCACATGGAAGCCGAAGACGGCGCCGCGGGGGCGCTCCTGCGCACGCTGGTGATCGGGTTGATGGCCTTCCTCACGGTCGTCGACCTGTTCGCCACCCAGGCGATCTTACCATCGCTGGTGAAGCATTATCAGGTCAGCCGCGCCGCCATGGGCTTCGCGGTCAACGCCAGCACCATCGGCATGGCCGTGTCCGGCCTGACCGTGGCCTTCTTCAGCCGCCGTATCAATCGCCGGCTCGGGGTGCTGCTGAGCCTGGCGATGCTGTCGATTCCGACGGCGCTGCTGGCCGTGGCTCCGGATCTCACGACCTTCACGATACTCCGCGTGGTGCAGGGGCTGTTCATGTCGTCGGCATTCACGCTGACGCTCGCCTACCTGGCGGAACAGTGCAGCGCCAGCGACGCCGCCAGCGCCTCGGCCGCCTACATCACCGGCAACGTCGCCAGCAACCTCTTCGGTCGCCTGATGTCCGCCGCGCTCGCCGACCATCTGGGCCTGGCGACAAACTTCTACGTCTTCGCGGGACTCAACCTGGCCGGCGCGCTCCTCGTCTATTTCACGCTCGCGCAGACCAAGCCCATGCCGGCGGCCGGTGCGGTCGCGCGCTCGTCATTCGCTATCTGGGCCGAGCATCTGCGCAACGGGCCGCTGCGGGCCAGCTTCGGCATCGGCTTCCTCATCCTGTTCGCGTTCATCGGCACCTTCACCTTCGTGAATTTCGTCCTGGTCGGCGACCCCCTCGCGGTCAGCCCGATGCAGCTGGGCTTCGTCTATCTCGTCTTCCTGCCCTCGATCCTGACGACGCCGCTGGCCGGCCGGGTGGCGCGGCGCCTGGGCACGCGGCCGACCTTCTGGGGCGCCCTGACCGTTGCAGGCATCGGCCTGCCGCTTCTGCTCTTGCCGAGCCTCCCGGCGGTGCTGGGCGGGCTGGCGCTGGTCGGCGTCGGCACCTTCTTCGCGCAGGCGGCGGCGACCGGCTTTGTCGGCCAGGCCGCGACCACCGACCGCGGCTCCGCCAGCGGCATCTATCTCGCCTGCTACTTCTTCGGCGGCCTGGTCGGCAGCGCGGTGCTCGGGCTGCTGTTCGACCGCGTCGGCTGGAGCGCGTGCGTCGCCGGCATCGCGGCGGCCCTCGTGCTCGCCGCCCTGCTCGGCGCATCCCTGCGGCTCGATCGCGTGGCGGCCGATTGAGCGCGCGCGGCGCGCGCCGTCACGCGCCGGGCTTGCCGCGCAGCGTCGCGGCCAGGCGCACGAACGTCGTCACGATCTTCCACGCCGCGCTCATGCCCG
>DATIXH010000281.1:0-2814 GCA_035518775.1 Candidatus Acidiferrum sp. | reverse complement strand
GATCTGGAACAGGACAGAGCCCGTGAGGATATGGCCGACCACCGGGCAAGGATGGCGGTGTGGTCCCGTGGACTGGCCGGGCGCCAGATCGATGCGTTTGATTTCGACGCGGTCGACGACGTGGCCGCTGCCGAGCGCGGCGGTGAGGAGGTCTTGGCGCACGATCGGCGCGGTTGCCGATGTTTCCGTGATTGCCATGGCGTCTGCTCCCATCGAGGATGACATGAGCCTCACTTGTGGGGATGGCCCAATGGTCGCAAGCCATAGGAAGGGATGGCGGGGATGCAGCTGGCGCAGGTCTCGGCCGATGGCGCGCATGATGCGCCGGCCGATCATCTAGGCCATGCGGATCGTCGCCTGGAACTGCAACATGGCGCTGCACCGCAAGCTGGTGGCGTTGCACGCTCTCGCGCCCGACATCGCCGTGCTCTCTGAGTGCGCATCGCCGGCGCGGCTGGCGGAGCGGCTGGAAGCGGGCGCGCTCGACTGCACGTCGGTCTGGGTCGGCGCCAACCGGGACAAGGGCCTGGCGGTACTCGCCTTCAACGGCTATCGCGCGCGGCTGGCCGACGAGATCTACCGAAAGTCCCTGCGCTTCATCGCGCCGGTGCACATCGAGGGACCCGTGCGCTTCAACCTCTTGGCCGTGTGGGCGCAGAACTTCAGCGACGGCATCCGCCGCAAGCGGCAACCCGGGCCGCTGCGGCTGGCCCTTACCCGCGACTATCGGGCGTTTCTCGGCGAAGGGCCGGCCGTCGTGGCGGGCGACTTCAACAACAACATCTTCTGGGACCGCCCGGGCTACCTGATCAACCACGCGCACACGGTGGCGTTGCTCGAGCGCTATGGCCTGGTCAGCGCCTATCACCACGCGCGCGGCGAGGCGCAGGGCGCGGAGCGCGAGCCGACGCACTACTGGCGCGATCGCCGGAAGGATGGCCCCACCTACCACATCGACTATATCTTCCTGCCGCGCGTCTGGGCCGCTGACATGCGGGAGATGCACGTGGGAACCTTCGAGGAGTGGTGCGGCGCGCGCCTGAGCGACCACGTGCCGCTGGTGGTGGACACGGCCGCGGAGCCGTAGGGGCGACCCGGCGTGGTCGCCCTTGAGCCGTCGCGCGATGGAGGGCGGCCACGCCGGGCCGCCCCTACGGATGTTCTTTGCGTCTTTGCGTCCTTGCGGTTCACTGATTCAGGCGATGGAGACCGGCAGCCGGATCAGTCGAAGACGCCGGCGATCTCCTCGACGCCAACGCCCTCCTTCGCGAAGCGGAGCGTGCTGTAGCCGAGAGCGGTGACGCAGGCGGCATAGGCCGATACGACAGCGGACACGACCCAGGACACGATGGCGCCAAGCGTGCCCAGGCCGAAGAGCCGCTCGACAACGTAGCCGGCGGCCAAGCCGCCGATGCCGATGAGGAGGATGATGCCGAAGATCTGCCAGCGGTGGCCCTTCGTCAGGGCGGCGCTGCGCGACAGGCTGCGGAACACGCCGGGCCGTTCGACGACGGCGGCGGGAACGGCGACCCACAGCATCGTGGCGACGATGAACGCGGGAACGATAAGCAGGATCGCCGCGGCGAGCGTGGCGACGACGGCGACAACGGCCACGGCGGCGACGACGAAGAACAGCGAGACTGCGCGCCGAAGGCAATCAGCGGCGCTGGCTCGCTGGCCCCGCATCTCCTGGAATACGCCGTAGCTGATGGTGCCGACGGCCACTTGGCGCAGCAGCAGTTCGATGGCGACGGTGATGAGCGCGCCGCCGCCGACGATGGAACGTTCGACATAGAAATTGCCGCCCTCGGTGTTCGTCGTCGTCACGACCGGAGCGGCGCCTTGAGACAGTTCATAGAGGAACGATGGAAACGCGACGGCGAGCGAGATCGTCCCGAAGGGGACGATGTTCTTGACCAGGATCTCGAAGCCTTCGTTCAGGACCGCTCCGGCCCTGAACTCCCCGATGGCTGTCGCCGTCATGTTCGCCCCCCAAGGATGCGTAATCTCCGCGAGTATGGCGGAAGCCGCCCGTTCGACTCAAGCGGGCGTGGCATGAGCCCGTTGACGCCGCGCGCCGCAGACCATGCGCCCCGCCCCATCGTGTCTTCTCTGTGGACTCCGCATCATCCGTGGTGAATCTTGGGCCGGCCTATGCGAGGTTCGGTCCGACCGGCGATGTGAGGGCAATGATGGCCAATCAAGCAAGCGGCAGCGACGACGGAGCCGTGGCGGGATTCCTGTTCGATCTCGACGGCACCCTGGTCGACAGCGTTTATCAGCATGTCCTCTCCTGGCACGAGGCGCTGCACGCGGAGGGCATCGAGCTGGCGGTGTGGCGCATCCACCGGCGCATCGGCATGAGCGGGGGCCTCTTCACCAACGCCCTCTTCCGCGAGCTCGGGCGCGAGGTGACGGAGGAGATGCGCGAACGGCTTCGCCGTCTGCACAACGAGGCCTATCAGACCCGCGCCGCACAGACGCGGGCGCTGCCGGGCGCGCGCGAGCTGCTGGACTATCTGACCGCCAAGGGCCTGCCCTGGGCGATCGGCACCAGCGGGCGCATGGCGAGCGCGCGTCTCACGGTCGCCAAGCTCGGCCTCGACGCCGAGACGATCCCGATGGTGACGCGCGACCAGGTGCGCTACGCCAAGCCCGACCCCGACCTCTTCATCGCCGCCGCCGCCCGCCTCGCCATCGACGTGCATCATTCGATCGTGGTGGGCGACAGCGTGTGGGACCTGCTGGCCGCCCGCCGCGCCGGCGCCCTCGGCGTCGGCCTGCTCTCCGGCGGCTACGGCCAGGACGAACTGG
>DATIXH010000280.1:0-4004 GCA_035518775.1 Candidatus Acidiferrum sp. | reverse complement strand
GCGCGCATCGAGCTCGGCGGCCGCCGCGTGTTCGTCGTTCACTACGACGACTACGGCTACGCGATGGCGTGCACCGGCGACTGGGAGCTGGTGTGCTGCGGCCACTCGCACCGGGCCGAGGTGCGGCGGGTCGAGGCGGTGAACGGCGGCTCGAGCTGGCTGGTCAACCCCGGCACGGTGGCCGGGCTGGCGGCGCCGCCGACCTGGGTGCTGGGCGACTTGGCGGCGATGCGGTTCGAGTTGCACGAGCTGGGCGTACACGCCAAGGATCCCGCGCGGGCATAGAACGATCACGAAGTTGCGCGGCCCGCGGCCCGCTGCGCAACCGCTCCAGCAGACCGGGCCGCCGAGAAGATCGACAGGAGACTCGCACGATGTTCGAGACCAACCCCTTTGCCGCGGTGGCCCCTTCGCTGCCGGCCAACGCGATGCAGGTGTTCGTGATCGTGATGGGGGTGGCCGTGCTGCTGGGCACGCTGCTCGACATGATCCACAAGGGCAGCGCAAGCTACTTCTTCGCCAACTGGCGCAAGTCGCGCGGCAAGGGCGCGCCGGTCGACGTCGCGTCGATCGCGGTCAAGACCGTCGTGGTCGACGTGCTCGCCTCGGGCGAGTTCTGCAACCCGCGGCGCCGCCTCGCCCACCTGCTGACGATGTACGGGTTCATCCTGTACCTCCTCACCACCGCCATCATGGTGTTCGGCTACCCGACGGCGGCGACGCCGACGCCGGCGCTGGTGGTGCAGCTCTGGTGGCTGGGCGGACTGATGGTCCTCGTCGGCGGCTACTGGTTCTGGTTCTTCATCCGCGTCGACGTCGCCGCGGAGGGCAACACGCCGTTGCGCGTGATGCGCGCCGATCTCTTCATCCTCTCGCTGCTCGCCAGCGTGACGCTCGGCCTCGTCTGGGCCTGGCTGCAGGCGAGCGGCAGCGCTGCCGCCGGCGTCCTGTTCGGCCTGTACCTCGTCGCCACCGCGGTGCTGTTCGTCGGGGTCTACTGGTCCAAATTCGCGCACATGTTCTTCAAGCCCGCGGCCGCGTTCGAGAAGCGGGTTTCCAAGGCCAGCGGCGCGTATGCCAATCTGCCGCTGCAGACCCGCGACGATCCTGCGCAACAGGCAAGGCATTCGATGGAACTGCTGCGAAACGCCCCGATGGACATGGGGCTCGGCATCAAGCGCGAAGCGCCGCGCCACTATTGAGAGACCCTCCGCAGGCCTCAGCGAAACCAATCAAGGAGTCAGCCTATGCCTACCTTCGTCTACATGACGAGGTGCGACGGATGCGGACACTGCGTCGACATCTGCCCCTCGGACATCATGCACATCGACAAGACCTATCGACGTGCCTACAACATCGAGCCGAACATGTGCTGGGAGTGCTACTCCTGCGTGAAGGCCTGCCCGCAGCATGCGATCGACGTGCGCGGCTATGCCGACTTCGCCCCGCTCGGCCACAGCGTTCGCGTCGACCGTGACGAGCGCAAAGGCACGATCGCCTGGCGGATCAAGTTCCGCAACGGCACGGAGAAGAATTTCCTGTCGCCGATCACCACCAAGCCCTGGGGACAGGCGATCCCGAAGCTCGCGGACGTTCCGGGCCCCAGCAAGGAGATGCGCGACGGCGAGCTGCTCTACAACGAGCCGAAGTACATCCGCCTGGATGACGGCGGTCTGCGCACGCTCGAGGCCGCCGGCCTCAAGATGAAGATGGGGGTCACCTACTGATGGCCTACGAAACGATCATCGAAGACGGCATTGACATTCTGGTCGTCGGTGCGGGTCTCGGCGGCACCGGTGCCGCCTGGGAGGCGAGATTCTGGGGTCAGAACAAGAAGATCGTCATTGCCGAGAAGGCCAACATCGATCGCTCGGGCGCGGTCGCCCAGGGTCTGTACGCGATCAACTGCTACATGGGCACGCGCTGGGGCGAGAACCAGCCGGAGGACCACGTCCGCTACGCGCGCATCGACCTGATGGGCATGGTGCGCGAAGACCTGCTGTTCGACATGGCCCGCCACGTCGACTCCACGGTGCACCAGTTCGAGGAGTGGGGCCTGCCCATCATGAAGGACCCGAAGACCGGGCGCTATCTGCGCGAAGGTCGGTGGCAGATCATGATTCACGGCGAGTCCTACAAGCCCATCGTGGCCGAGGCCGCCAAGAAGTCGGCGGACAAGGTGTTCAACCGCATCTGCGTCACCCACCTGCTGATGGACGAAAGCAAGGAGAACCGGGTGGCCGGTGCCGTCGGCTTCAACGTCCGCACCGGCAACTACCACGTCTTCAAGTCCAAGACCGTGATCTGCGGCGCGGGCGGCGCCTCCAACATCTTCAAGCCGCGCTCGGTGGGCGAAGGTTCCGGCCGCACCTGGTATGCGCCTTGGTCGTCCGCGTCTGCGTACGGCCTCTTGATCGAGGCCGGCGCCAAGATGACGCAGATGGAGAACCGCATCGTGCTGGCGCGCTTCAAGGACGGCTACGGTCCGGTCGGCGCGTACTTCCTGCACCTGAAAACCTATACGCAAAACTGCCTTGGCGAGGAATACGAGTCGAAGTGGTTCCCCGCGCTGCAGCAGATGGTCGGCAAGGAGTACCTCGATCCGGAGGCGTCGCACCTGACTCACCGGCCGATTCCGACCTGCCTGCGCAACCACTGCATCATCCAGGAAGTGAATGCGGGCCGCGGCCCGATTCACATGGTGACGATGCGCGCCTTCCAGGATCCGCACCTCGAGGAGGTCGGCTGGGAGAACTTCCTCGGCATGACCGTCGGCCAGGCTGTTCTGTGGGCCGCCACCGATGTGGACCCCAAGAACGAGAACCCCGAACTGACCACCTCCGAGCCGTACGTCATGGGTTCGCACGCGACCGGTTCGGGGGCCTGGTGCTCCGGCCCCGAGGACATCTCACCGCCCGAGTACTTCTGGGGCTACAACCGCATGACGACGGTCGAGGGCCTGTTCGGCGCCGGTGACGCGGTCGGCGGCACGCCGCACGCCTTCTCGTCGGGTTCGTTCACCGAGGGCCGCCTCGCCGCGAAGGCGGCCTGCAAGTACATCGATGACGGCAAGGGCGAAGGCATCGTCGTCAGCGACGGGCAGATCAAGCGCCGCAAGGAGGAGATCTACAAACCCCTGGAGCACTACCGGGTCTACCGCAACGAGATCGTGGCGGGCGACGTCAACCCGAACTACATCAATCCCAAGCAGGGCCTCGACCGTCTGCAGAAGCTGATGGACGAGTATTGCGGCGGGGTCACCGTCAACTACATGACCAACGAGAAGCTTCTGAACATCGGACTCAAGAAGCTCGCGATCATGGAGGAAGACCTGCAGAGCCTGGCCGCGAAGGACATTCACGAGTTGCTGCGTGCGTGGGAACTGAAGCACCGCCACCGCGCCGCCGAGTGCGTCACGCAACACACGCTGTTCCGCAAGGAGACCCGCTGGCCGGGCTACTACTACCGGGGCGACGCCATGAAGGTGGACGACGCGAACTGGCACGTGCTGACAGTTTCGCGGCGCGATCCGAAGACTGGTGAATACACCATGGAGAAGGCGCCTTGTTATCACCTGATCGGGGATGAGAAATAGCAGCGCTCGCTGAGACCCGCGCGTGAACATCACCGAAAAGACCGATGAGGAGCTTCTGGCCATCGCCAAGCCGCTGTGGCTCAGCCTCGTCAAGCATTCCAACGAAGGCAACTACGGCGAGTTCGCGAGGAACTTCTCCAGTTCCATGGCACGCGCCGTCGATCAGGTGGTTGCGGGCCACCAGTTCGCGAACAGCGAGCTGGCGAGGAATCTGTCCGCCGAAGTCGACTCGCTCGGCATCATCCGCAGGGGCGAGCATGTGACGGTTCTGTACCGCCAGCGCAGCACCAAGAAGCCGGGCGAATGGCTTGGCCGGCTCGTCCTCGGCTACGAGGACGGGAAGGTCAAGATCTTCGGTGCCTCCATCTTCTGAACGATGGGCGGGAATCTGACGTGAGCGAAGTCATCC
>DATIXH010000279.1:0-2360 GCA_035518775.1 Candidatus Acidiferrum sp. | reverse complement strand
GGCGCCTTCGCCATGTCGCTGACATAGACGGCGGCGATGTTCTTGGCTTCCTCGGGCAGATTGAGAAACGTCAGGGTATCGCGCACGGAACTGAACCAGACCGGGGCGTCCTGGCCCTCGAGCAGGATCTGGCCCTTCGGTCCCGCATGTTCGCTGAGCAGCATGCCGCAATAGTGACCGGTGGCGTCGGCCGTCAGCGTGTGCGCCGGCGGCACGACTCGCGCCTCCTCCTTCGAGCAACCCGCGAGCAGGGCGACGGCGGCGATGGCGACGAGCAATCGGCGGATCATAGCTGCCGCCTTCCCAGCGCCAGGGCCGCGCCGCCGAGCGGCAGTACGGTCCACAACAACAGCGCGCTCACCAGAACGGCCGGCGAGAGGCCCGCATCCTCGCTCAGCCCCGCCATGCCCGCGAACTGGCTGACGCCACCGGAGCCGGTCAGGTTCAGCACGCGGAAGGCATCGGCGGGATTGAGCAGCAGTAGCGCGTCGAGCATGCCCGCGGAGATTGTCCGACCCTTGTCGACGACGAGCAGGCCGAGCAGCGCCATGTCGTAGATCAGGACGAACAGCAGCCAGACGCCGATGGCGAAGCCGCCGGCGAGCCCGCGGTCGCGCACGATCGCGCTGATCAGATAACCGATGGCCACGAACACCGCGCCCAGCAGTATGGAGGAGCCGATCATGCGGGCGAAAGTCGCCAGCCCCGCGACATGCCCGTCGGCCACGAGCAGCGCGCCGGCGGCCGCGCCATAGCCGACGGCCGTGGCGAAGGCGAGGATGGCGAGATGGCCGAGGAACTTTCCGATCACGACCTGCCAGCGGGCCACCGGGTAGCTCAGCAGCAGCAGCAGCGTGCCGCGGTCGAATTCCCCGACCACGGCGTCATAGGCCAGCAGCAGCGCGATCAGCGGCACCAGGAAGATCGTCAGGCTCGACAGGCTGACCACGGTGACCGCCAGCCGGCTGGCGCCGACCGTGCCAGTGGGAACGCTGCCGAGGAACGTCAGAGTCAGCGCCAGCGCCGCCAGCAGCAGCGTCGTCGCCACGATCCAGCGGTTGCGCAGCCCGTCGCGGATCTCCTTGTCGGCGATGATCAGCAGGTTCCTCATGGCGCGACCCGCCTGTCCTGAAGGAACGAGGCATAGAGTTGGTCGAGGGAGGGCGACAGGATCTCGATGTCGTCGAGCCCCTCGATCCCCTGGGCGCGCCGCAGCACCTCGATCTTGCGGTCGGCGGTGCAGCTGAGCTCGATGGCGCCGTCGGCGGCGACGCTGCCGGCGGCGAGGCCTTCGAAGATCGCCGGCACCTTTCCGGCGAGGCCGTTGCGCAGCCGCAGCCGGAAGATCGTCGGCAACCGCGCCAGATTCCGCAGCGTGTCCAGCGTGCCCGCGACGAGCTGCGTGCCCTCGTGCAGTACGACGATCTTGTCGACGCGCGTCTCCAGTTCCGAGAGCGCGTGCGACGACAGCACGGTCGTCACGCCGCGCCCGCGCAGCCCGGCGACGATGTCGTAGAAGCTCTGGCGCAGGAACGGGTCGAGGCCCGTCGTCGGTTCGTCGAGGAACAGCAGGCGGGGCGCGCCGAGCAGCGCCTGCGCCAGGCCGAGCCGCTGGCGCATGCCCTTCGAGTAGGTGCCGATGCGCTTATGCGCCGCTCCCATCAGGCCGACCTGCACGAGCAGATCTTCGCACTCCGCCCGCGGCCGACGCTTCAGGCGGCCATAGAACCGCAGCATCTCCAGGCCCGTGAGCGAGGCCGGGAAGGCAACGTTTTCCGGCAGATAGCCGATCTGCAGCCGTGCCCGTTGTCCGGCGCCCGACAGCGGATCCACGCCGAGCACGCGCACCCGCCCGGAGGTCGGGTGCGTGAGCCCGAGCATGAGCTTGATCAGAGTCGTCTTGCCGGCGCCGTTGTGGCCGACCAGCGCGATGCATTGGCCCGCGCCGAACTCGAGCGTGAGGTCGTCGACGGCGGCGTGCGTGCCGTAGCGCTTCGTCACCTTCTCGAGTTCGACGAGCGCGGTCATTGGCTCAGCTCCGCCCAGGCCGGGATCGCGATCGCCGGCGGCGCCATCAGCGGCGCGCTGTCCACGACGCCGCCGGGATAGAGCGCCGGGAACTGCGTCTGCGCCCAGCGGATCATCTGCACGGCCGGGCTGTTGACCAGCACCTTGGCGCTCGGCGCCGTCCACAGCACCTCGTCGACGAGGTCGTTCGGCCGGTAGGCGGTGTCGGCGATGCCGTCGCCGTTGAGATCGAAGGCCGGGTTGTCGCTCCAGTAGTTGCCGCGCCCCTTGTCCGACCAGTCGAGGTAGGTGGTGCCCACATACTTCACTTGCGTGCGGTTGCCGATGAAGGC
>DATIXH010000278.1:0-5583 GCA_035518775.1 Candidatus Acidiferrum sp. | reverse complement strand
ATCGCGCCGGCATCGGCGACGAGCCGCGCCGCCGTGTCCTGCAGCCCCAGCAGCAGCTCGACCGAGATGTCCGGGCTGACCAGCGCGTCCGCGTCATAGTCGCGCGCCGCCTCGGCGTCGCGCGTCAGCCAGCGCCCGCGCACATAGCTGCGCAGGAACGAGGGCCCGAAGAGCCGCGCGCGCAGCCGCAGCAGCGGAACGGCGAAGGGCACATAGAGCTTCACGCGGAAGGCCGGTGCCGCCAGCACGAGCGCCCGCAACGGCGGCGCATAGTCGTGGACCCAGGCCGTGGCGATCACCGCGCCGAGGCTGCTCGCCACCACGGCCATCCGCGCAGCGGGAATGCCGTGCGCGGCGGCGATATGGCGCGCGAAGCAATCGAGGTCACGCACGAGCGCGCCGAAGCTCGGCGCGTCGCCGCGCCGGCCGGGCGAGCGCCCGTGGCCGCGCGCGTCCCAGGCGAAAATTGCGCAGTCCCGCAGGTCCAGCCGGTCGACCAGGTCCTGCAGCCGTCCCGAATGCTCGTGGCCGCGATGAACGAGGATGACGGCGTCGCGGCCGCCCGGTGCGCCCGGCCACTGCCGATAGAACAGCTCGCAGCCGTCCCAGCTGCGGAAGGAATGCTCGGTACAAGGCCGAGCCGGCGCAGCCGGGATTGCCGCTCGATGCAGCGGCGCGGACAGCCAAGTCGCGCTCGCCCCTTCTTCCCGCTCTCGCGCTGCCAGTTCCATGGCTTCGCCCCACTGTAAGTGAACGATCACTCACTATGTGGGATGGAACGCGCTGGATGTCAAGGGCGCGCCGGAGGCGGCACTGGGCTCGCAAGTCTCTGAAATTACGGATACTTTTGCCAGACCGCCAAGCGTTGACTCGCCGACGGGCAGCGACTAATGTCCGGCCGCCTCACAGAGGTAAGGTGTGTTTTGGCCCTACGGGGCCCCGTCCGTCCGCGAGTGTCGCGCACGGGCGCGTTTGTGTTTTGGCGTGATCGGGGAATGGCTGACGCCGCATGTTCGAAAATCTGACCCAACGGCTCGGTGACGTCTTCGAGCGGCTGACGCGGCGGGGGGCGCTGAACGAGGCCGACGTCGACACCGCCCTGCGCGAGGTGCGGGTGGCGCTGCTCGAGGCCGATGTCGCCCTGCCGGTGGTCAAGGACTTCATCGCCCAGGTGAAAGAGCAGGCCGTCGGCGAAGCGGTGCTGAAGAGCATCACGCCCGGCCAGATGGTCGTCAAGATCGTGCACGACCATCTCGTGCAGACCCTCGGCGCCGAGAGCAGCGCCCTCAGCCTCGAAGCGCAGCCGCCGGTCCCGATCCTGATGGTCGGCCTGCAGGGCTCCGGCAAGACCACGACCACAGCGAAGATCGGCCTGCGTCTGAAGACCCGCGAGCGCCGCAAGGTGCTGATGGCCTCGCTCGACACCCGCCGCCCCGCCGCCATGGATCAACTCGCCATCCTCGGCATCCAGGCCGAGATCGAGACTCTCAACATCGTCGCCGGCGAGCCACCGGTCGCCATCGCCCGGCGTGCCCTGCAGAAGGCGCGCCTTGAGGCCTACGACATCGTGCTGTTGGACACCGCGGGACGCCTGCACATCGACGACGAGCTGATGGCCGAGGTCGCGGAGGTGCGCGACGCCGTGCAGCCGAAGGAGACGCTGCTGGTGGTCGACGCCATGACCGGCCAGGACGCGGTCAACGTCGCCCAGGCCTTCCGCGACAAGGTCGGCGTCACCGGCATCGTCATGACCCGCGTCGACGGCGACGCCCGCGGCGGCGCAGCACTCTCCATGCGCGCGGTCACGGGCTGCCCGATCAAGCTGATCGGCGTCGGCGAGAAGCTCGACGCGCTCGAGGATTTTCATCCCAGCCGCATCGCCGGCCGCATCCTCGGCATGGGCGACGTGGTCAGCCTGGTCGAGAAGGCGGCCGAGACGATCGAGCGCGAAGAGGCCGAGAAGCTCGCCGCCAAGGTGCAGAAGGGCCAGTTCGACCTCGACGATCTCGCCCAGCAGCTGAAGCAGTTGCAGAAGATGGGCGGCCTCGACAGCATCATGAGCATGCTCCCGGGCATCGGAAAGATGCAGCGCCAGATGGCCGAGGCGAAGATCGATCCCAAGCTGCTGAAGCGCCAGCAGGCCATCCTCTCCTCGATGACGAAGGAGGAGCGCCGCAAGCCCGAGCTCATCAAGGCCTCGCGCAAGCAGCGCATCGCCAGCGGCTCCGGCACGTCGGTGTCCGAGGTGAACAAGCTGCTGAAGCAGCACCTGGAGATGCAGCGCATGATGAAGCAGATGACCAAGCTCGGAAAGAAGGGCCTGATGCGCCACGGCCTCTCCGCCCTGATGCAGCGGCACTGAGGCATGGCAATGCTCGACCACGTGTCTCTCGGCGTCACCGATCTCGAGCGCAGCAAGGCGTTCTACGACGCCGTGCTGAAGCCGCTGGGCGTGTCGCGCTTCTATGACTACGAGGGCGGCCTCGGCTACGGCACGGCCGCGGACAAGATCCAGTTCTGGATCGGTGGTCCGTTCGATAGGGGCCGGCCCGTCCGGGCGAGCGGCGGCACGCATGTCGCCTTCCACGCGCCCGACCGCAAGGCCGTCGACGCGTTCCATCGCGCGGCGCTCGCCGCCGGCGGCAAGGACGACGGCCAGCCCGGCCTGCGCCCGATCTACCACCCGAATTACTACGGCGCCTTCGTGCTCGATCCGGACGGCCACAAGATCGAAGCCTGCTGCCACGGAGCGGCGTGAGGCAGGCCGGCACTCAGCGTTCATCACCAAAGGAGACGACACCGAATGGCATTGAAGATCAGACTGACGCGGGCGGGCGCCAAGAAGCGGCCGTTCTATCGCATCGTGGTGGCGGACTCGCGTTCGCCGCGCGACGGCCGCTTCATTGAGAAGATCGGCACTTACAATCCGATGCTGGCGCACGACAACCCGCAGCGCGTCACCTTCGACACCGAGCGCATGCAGCACTGGCTGAAGGTCGGCGCCCAGCCGTCGGACCGCATCGCTGTCTTCCTCGGCAAGGCCGGGCTGCGGCCGATGCCGGCGCAGCGCCAGCAGACCACCAAGCATCTGCCGAAGGCCAAGGCGCAGGAGCGTGCCAAGGCCGCGTCCGAGGCAGCCGCGAAGGCGGCAGAGGCGCCCGCCAGCTAACAGGCGGGCGGTTGGTGCGATGGTGGAGCGCGTGCTCGTCGGCGCGATTGCGGGCGCCCATGGCGTCCGCGGCCAGCTCCGGATCAAGTCCTTCACGGACGATCCGGCGGCGGTCGCCGCCTATGGTCCCGTGAGCGACGAGAGCGGGCAGCGGCAGTTCAAGCTGATCGTCACCGGCCAGGCCAAGGGCGGCGTGATCGCGCGCATCGACGGCATCGCCGATCGCACCGCCGCCGAGGCCCTGCGCGGCCTGCGCCTCTATGTCGACCGCGCGGTCCTGCCGCCGCCAGAGAGCGGCGAATACTACCGCGTCGATCTCATCGGGCTGCGGGCGGAGCTGGCGGACGGCTCGCTCTACGGCCGCATCGCGAACGTCGAGGACTACGGCGCCGGCGACATCCTGGAGATCGCGCGCCCTGACGGGACGATGGAGCTGCTGCCGTTCAGCGACCGCACGGTCCCCGTCGTCGATCTCGCCGCCGGCCGTGCGGTGATCGATCCGCCGGTCTATGTCGAGGCGGAACCCAACGGAGCGCAGGACGATGGCTGAGCCGCTCTGGACCGTGCGCGTGTTAACGCTGTTCCCGGCGATGTTTCCGGGCCCGCTCGGCTTGTCGATCGCCGGGCAGGCGCTGGCCTCGGGCCTCTGGGCCCTGGAAACGGTGGACATCCGCGACTTCGCACGCGATAAACACCGCTCCGTCGATGACACCCCGTTCGGCGGCGGCCCCGGCATGGTGATGCGGCCCGACGTGGTGGATGCGGCGCTCGCCGCCGCGCTCGCCGATCGGCGCGGTCCGCTGGTCTATCTCAGCCCGCGCGGCCGCCTGCTGACGCAGGGCGTGGTGCGCGAGCTGGCGGCGCGGCCGACGCTGACGCTGCTGTGCGGCCGCTACGAGGGCGTCGACGAGCGGGTGCTGGAGGCGCGCCAGGTCGAGGAGATCAGCCTCGGCGACTTCGTGCTGTCGGGCGGCGAGCCCGCGGCCATGGCGCTGATCGATGCGGTCGTGCGGACGCTGCCGGGTGTCGTCGGTGCGCCCGCGACCCTGGAGGAGGAAAGCTTCGAACGGGGATTGCTCGAATATCCCCACTATACGCGACCGGCCGAATGGCAGGGGCGCGGCGTGCCGGAGGTGCTGCTGTCCGGCCATCACGAGAAGATCAGGGTCTGGCGGCTGGCGCAATCCGAGGCGATCACGCGCAGCCGGCGGCCGGATTTGTGGGCGCGCTACAGCGCCGGAACGAACACCAGCGAAGGACGACGACCATGACGACGATCATCGACAAACTCGAGCAGGACCAGATCGAGAAGGCGAAGGCGGCGGGAAAGATCCCGGACTTCGCTCCGGGCGACACCATTCGCGTCGACGTGAAGGTGATAGAGGGCACGCGCGAGCGCATCCAGGCCTTCGAGGGCGTGTGCATCGCCCGCCGCAACGCCGGCTTCAACTCCTCCTTCACCGTGCGCAAGATCTCCTACGGCGAAGGCGTGGAGCGTGTGTTCCCGCTCTACAGCCCGCGCATCGCCGGCATCGAGGTGTTGCGCCACGGCGACGTCCGCCGCGCCAAGCTCTATTATCTCCGCACCCGCCGCGGCAAGTCCGCGCGCATCGCCGAGAAGGGCGGGCTTATTCCCGTCGAAGGCGACGCGGCGGCCGTGGCCTCGGAGTTGGCCGCAACTGCCGAATAGCCTTTCCTTGTCACCCCCGCGGAAGCGGGGGCCCAGGGCGAATGACGGAGCGGTTGCCCTGGATTCCGGCTTGTGTCGGAACGACAATGAGGGCGGGCGAGTTAAATCGATTGGATCGTTCGATGTCCAAGCCGCGCACCCTGTTCGACAAGATCTGGGACAGCCACCTCGTCCATCGTCAGGACGATGGCACCTGCCTGCTCTATATCGACCGCCACCTCGTCCATGAGGTGACGAGCCCGCAGGCCTTCGAGGGCTTGCGGCTCGCCGGCCGCACAGTGCGCGCGCCGGAAAAAACGCTGTGCGTGGTCGATCACAACGTGCCGACGACCGACCGCAGCAAGCCCAACGAGGACCCGGAAAGCGCGGCGCAGATCGCCTACCTCGCCGAAAACGCGAAATTTTTCGGCCTTGAATACTATGACGAGTTCGACAAGCGGCAGGGCATCGTTCACGTGATCGGCCCCGAACAGGGCTTCACCCTGCCCGGCACCACGCTGGTGTGCGGCGACAGCCACACCGCGACGCACGGCGCGTTCGGCGCGCTCGCCTACGGCATCGGCACCTCGGAGGTCGAGCACGTGCTCGCCACCCAGACGCTGATCCAGTCGAAGTCGAAGAACATGCGCGCGGTGGTCGACGGCAAGCTGCCCGACGGCGTCACCGCCAAGGACATCATCCTCGCCATCATCGGCGAGATCGGCACCGCCGGCGGCACCGGCTT
>DATIXH010000277.1:0-3328 GCA_035518775.1 Candidatus Acidiferrum sp. | reverse complement strand
ACAGGTAGGTAATGTCGTACTCGGAGAGATCCCGGCGCGCAAACTCCTGGTAGTCCGCCCACAGGCGCGCGCCGATCTCCGACACCGCGGTGCGCGACAGCAACAGTCGCCCGCTCTCGTCGCGGAACGCGTCCTCGATGTCGCGCACCGAAAGGCCGCGGGCGAGAAGCTCGATGGCCAGGTCCTCCAGGGCTTGCGTTTGCCCCTTCAGGTGTTCGCGGATCGCCGAGCGGTACGGCTCCGGCTTGCCGGCGACCTGGGGCGCCGCGTAGTCCATCACTCCCTCGGCGGTCTTCAGCCGACCCGGCCGATAACCGTTGCGATAGCCCGAGCCCGGCTCCGCCCCGTGCTCGTAGTAGTCCCGGCCGACCGCGTCCCGCGCCTCCGCCTCCAACGTCTCCTCGATGATCAGCCGCATTGCCAACTTGACCAGCTCCTCCCGTCCCGCCGGCGACGACAGGCGTCCCTCGATCACGTCGGAAAGCGATTGGCGCGTGCGCATCGACGCCGGTGGTCTCTTCGACATGGGGTACCTCCTTGCTGGCGCCGGCAGCCACCGGCGCAGGTGTGCGAGCCTCAGCGAGGATGCACCCCTACCAAATTTTCCAGCAAGGTTAGGCCTTCACCGATGCGCTGACGTATGCGGTTTTGCTAATGGCGCAGATCACGCTACCTAGTGTAGTGATTCCAACGCTTGTTTCGCGCGGGCCACTTTTTCGAGGATGGAGCGCGCTGAAGCGGACCAGACGAACGGCTTCGGTTTGGCGTTGTGCTGTTCGAGGTAGGCCATGATCGCGGTCTCCAGCTCGGCGACGCTGTCAAAGGCGCCACGGCGGATGCGTTTTTCGGTGATTTCGGCGAAGAACCGCTCGACCAGGTTGAGCCAGGAGGCGGAGGTCGGAGTGAAGTGCAGATGGAAGCGCGGATGCGCCGCGAGCCAGCGTCGGACCTCGGCGGTCTTATGGGTGGCGTAGTTGTCGAGGATCAGGTGAAGGTCGAGATCGGCCGGCGTCTCCTTGTCGATCTGCTTCAGAAACCGCAGGAATTCCCGGCGGCGATGGCGCGGCATGCAATTGCCGATGACCACGCCGGTGAGCACGTTGAGCGCCGCGAACAGCGTGGTGGTGCCGTGACGCTTGTAGTCGTGGGTCATCGTGCCGGCCCGGCCCTTCTTCATCGGCAGCCCCGGCTGGGTGCGGTCGAGCGCCTGGATCTGGCTCTTTTCGTCGACCGACAGCACCAGCGCCTTGTCCGGCGGGTCGAGGTAGAGGCCGACGACGTCCTCCACCTTGGCGACGAAGTCCGGATCACGCGACAGCTTGAAGGTCTCGACCAAGTGCGGCTTCAGACCGTGCGCCTTCCAGATTTTGTGCACCGACGACGGCGCGATGCCGACCTTCGCCGCCATCGTCCGCTCGCTCCAGTGGGTGGCGCCAGGCGGCGTCTCGTGCAACGTCAGATCCACCACCCGCTTGATCGTCTCCGCCGCCAGCGGCTGGCGACCGGGCGGACGCGTGGCGTCCTTCAACAAGCCCTCGACCCCGGCCGACGCATAGCGGCGCCGCCAGCGCCGCACGCTCGGCAAGCTCTTGCCGACCTGCCGCGCGACCGCCATCGCGCCCACACCGTCACCGGCCAGCAATGCGATCTGGGCCCGCCACACCACCTTCTGCGGCGTGTTGCGATCCCTCACCAGTTTCTCCAGCCTTTCCCGATCCCCGGGAGCCAACTGGATGCGTTCGATCTTGCCCATGACCGTAGACTCGCATCTTTAGCCCCTCTTGGAAATCTTCTGATGAAAGCGGAACACTAGCAGCCTGTCGGAGTAGGGTTGCTGGCTGTTGGGTCTGGCTATGGCGATGTGGCGGGCGCGGGTGCGCTTCGGACGGTTTAGTTCGTGCTTTGATCGGTTTGGCAGCCCCGGTTGAGCCGCGACGGCCTCGAACGCGATTGTGGCGTCAGGCTGCGCCCGCGAGGGCGAACATCCGCTTCATGTTCCAGGCGATGGTGACGAGGTTCCACTCGCCGCGGACGTTTTCGAGGCCGCGGAGCAGAAATTGGCGGAAGCCGAGCGCGGATTTGATGATGCCGAAGACCGGCTCGGGAGTCTGCTTGCGCAAGCCATAGAGCTTCTTGCCTTCGGGCGTCTTCAGGCGATGCGTCATCGCCTCGACCGGCGTCGGGTTGTCCGGCGGCGGCGGCGCGGGAGCGAAGCGCTCGTCCAGGGATGGGTGGTGGGGCTGCCGACCCATTGCGATCAGCGGATCGATCCCCGCGGCCACGCATGCCTGCACATTGGCCGCGCTGAAATACCCGGTATCGGCCAGCAACGTTTCGGCCTTGCCCAGTTCCTCCGGCGTGGCGCAGAGCTTGCCCAGCATCGGCTGCAGCTGCTGCTTGTCGTTGGCCGCCTGCACCACATCGGTCGCGACCACCAGCAGGCTGCCCGTCGCCACCATCGCCTGCGCGTTGTAGCACTGCTCGAACCCGCCGCCCGCCACCTTCATGATGCGCGAGTCTTCGTCGGTCAGGTTGACCTGGTCGGTCGGGCCAGGTCCCTCCACCGGCGGCGCGGGCGGCTTGCCGCCGGGCTTCCTGCCGGTGGCCGCGGTCTTGGCCGTGCGAGCCGCCAGCGCGGCATCGTGTTCGGCCTGCTCGCGTGCATGCCGCTCCTTCGCCCGCGCCGCGATCGTCGCCCGCGCCTCGGCGAGCTTCGCCAGGCGCTTCTCCCGCCGCGCCAGTTCCTCGGGGATCGACATCCCGTCAGGCGCTTCCGCCTGATCCGCCGCCTCGGCGCGGGCCATGAGTTCGGCGACCTCGGCCTGCAACTGTGCCTCGATCTTGCCCGCGTGCTCGTAAGACAGCGCGCTGTGGCGGCTGGCGTTGGCGTGGATCTTGGTCCCATCGAGCGCTACCGTGCCCATCTTCAGCATGCGCATCTCGCGCGCCAGCACCAGCACCTGGACAAACAGCTTCTCGATCTGCTTCAGAAAGCGCCGCCGGAACGCGGCGATCGTGTCGTGGTCGGGATGCTCGTTGGCCGCGATGAAGCGAAACGCCACCGAGTCGAAGGTCGCGCGCTCCAGCTTGCGGCTCGAAAACACGGCTGTCGCATAGCCGTAGATCAGAATGCCCAGCAGAAGGCCGGGGTGGTAGGACGCTTCCCCAGAGCCACGGTAGCTGCCGGTCATCGCCCGCAGATCCAGCCCCGCGATCACCTCCACCACGAACCGCGCCAAGTGCCGCTGCGGAAGCCACTCGTCCACCGACGGCGGCATCAGAAATCCGGTGTCGCGGTCGATCGGGCGGAAGTTGCTCATGCCGAAGA
>DATIXH010000276.1:0-7046 GCA_035518775.1 Candidatus Acidiferrum sp. | reverse complement strand
GACGCACGGCGGCTCTCCAATGCCGGTCGCACGCGGCGCGGTAGCTGATACGAGACATGGATGTCGTTGGTTTCGTGTATGTGCTGCGATGTCGTGACGGGAGCTACTACGTCGGCTCCGCGCGCGGCGACTGGAATGCTCTGGAAAGACGGGTGAACGAACACAATGCCGGAACCTATGGCGGCTATACGTCATCCCGCCGCCCGCTTGAACTGGTTTTCAATCAGGAGTTCCAACGAATCACTGACGCCATTGCAGCCGAACGCCAGATCAAGGGGTGGAGCAGAGCAAAGAAGGAGGCGCTGATTCGGGGTGATTGGGCCGCGGTGTCACAGCTTGCGCGCAACCATACGCAACATCCGCGGTGAACTGAGCCAACCCCGACGAAGAGAAATGAGCCTGGCATAGGCAGGCTGCGTCCTTCGACAAGCTCAGGATGAGGGGAATTTTTTCTCGCACGAGAGAACGTCATCACCGGCTTGTCGAAGGGCATAGATCGTTCCCCATCGCCCTCAAGCCGCCAGGTCCTTCCAGGCGCGGCGGTTCCAGGTCGAGGCGGGGTCGGCCAGCAGCCGCTCGATCGCGCCGTCGACCTTGCCGTCGACGGCGGCGGCCCAGGCCAAGCGGCCGCGCAGAAAGGAATGGCCGAAGTCGTCCCAGCCGCGGAACGCGCCCGCGACCTGCGTGCCGGCCGCCAGCACGTGGGTCCAGGCCTCCTGTTCGTCGAGGAAGCGGGCGTGCCGGGCGCTGCGCGCGACATGCACCAGGCGCGCCATGTCCCACGCCAGCAGGTCCTGGTCGGTGGCCGCCGCGGCCTTCTCCGGATCGCTGCGGTCGCCCACGCCGCCCAGCCAGTCGAGCACGGCCAGCGCGCGGTCGTGCTTGGCCGCGATGGTGCGGCCCTTGATGCTCCAGCTGCCGCTCAGCATGTCCCAGCTCTCCTGGCGCAGCCACCAGGAATGGCCGTCGAGCGTCTCGTCGCTGCGGCCATTGATGACGGAGTACATCGAGGAAAGGGCGAGGCAGCTGCGCTGCCGCGCCGTGAGCGCCGGCCGGCGCGCAAGATCGTGGAGCAGTCGGTCGACCATCATGGTTAGCGCACCGCCGGTCCGGCGGTCCCCCTGTGCGGCGAAGAACACAGAGACGGGCCGCGATATTCCCGCGGCGGCGCCGCGCCGCCTGCGGTCCCGATGGTCGTCGCGCTGGAGATCGGCAAGTGGCCCGCCGGCGGACGGTGCGAAGGTGTCGCGGAACTCCGCGCCGCCGCCGACGGACCCCCTCTCGTCCTGGGGAGGACAGAGGTCCTTGCCCGCGACCGGATGCGGAGGGAACGGATCTCCGGTCGTGGGCCGTTCGCAGGCCCTTGGCGCCGGGCGGGGGACGGCCGGCGCCGAACTCAGGGAGCCTGCAATCGCGGGAATGACGGTCTCGCTGATCTGTCCGATGCGGACGCCGCGTCGTCCTGCTGCGGCTCTTACGTGAGGCGCTCGGTCACGGATGCAGGGGCGGGAAGACTTTCTTAAGACGGCCGACTGCGATCACGCGGATGTCATCGACACCGACGCGATGAGATGGGCGATGGCGTCGCAGGCCCGCCGGAACTGCTCTTCGCGTGTGCCCTGCAGGCGGAGGATGGGTTGCTTGTGCACCACAACGTCCGACCAGGGCCGGTCACTTGCGCTGAGCAGATAGAGGTCGAACGACCGCATGGCGTCGTGCAACTCAGGCGGCGCCTTGAACCAGCTGGACACGGTCAGCGCGTCGGCCTCGCACAACAGCACGCGGTTGGCCCGGCGCGCGAGGGCGTGCTCGGCGGCCATCTGGCCCCGGATCAGACGATGCAGCTCGTCGGAGTCGCGCGGCTCGCGCCCCTGCAAGCCGCCGTCATAGGCATGCACGCAGACCGTGCGGAAATGGGCGGCGAGCGCCTGGGCGAGCGCGGCGTCGCCCAACCAGACGCGCTTCAGATAGTAGGGGCGAACGGGCGGCAGCAGCTCGTCCCAATGCGCCATCGGATCGGCGCGGATGGCGCGCCCGGAGACGGGGACGTTCCGGCGCGCGATGTCGACGGGCACGAAGCGCGCGTCGAGTTCCCGCGCCAGGCGCGAGCCATAGTCCTCGGAGGCGAAGACGTAGTCGATGCGGCCGGGCGCGTGGCGGCGGATGCTGTCGCGCCAGATGTCCCAGAACTGGGGGTGCTCCTGGGGCGCCTGCGGGATCTCGTCGGTGTGATGGACGAGATCGACGCCGGGGAAGGCCTCGCACATCCACTGGTAGCGCAGGCGGCCGGGGATCGGTTCGCGCTCGATGGTGCAGACCAGCACCGTCAGCCGGTCCACGTAGGCGCGGGCGAACTCGATCAGATACTGGTGCCCGCGGTGCGGCGGCAGGAACTTGCCGAGGAGGAAGCCGCGCGTGCCCGTCACAGGCTGGGAACGACCGGGCCGGTGAACAGCACCTCGCCGGGCGCGCCGCTCTTCGAGCCGCCCGGATCCTCGCGGCTGATGGCGAGGATCGCCTTCTCGACCGCCGCGGCCTGATCGGCGGACAGGGTGACGGTCTTCGTCTTGTTGTCCTCGACGAGCCCGAGCGATTTCGGCGTGCCGCCGGCGGGCACGATCCAGAGCTCGCGCGAGTGGGCCGGGTCGGTCGCGACCGGCCGCAGGTCGCGCACCCGCAGTTCGCGGCTTTCCGCATCGAAGCGGGCGACCAGGATCGGGTTCTTCTCCGCATCGATCAGCACGGCCACGTAGTTCGTGCCGGGCTGCGGCGCGGGCGCCGCCGCGATGTAGAGCACGAGCGCGGCGGTCGCCGCCATCGCCAGCAGGCCGGCGCCGCGCCAGAAGCCGAGACTGTTCCACCAGCGCGACAGGACGCCCGCGCGCGCGGGCGCCGGCCCGAGGCGCTGCTCGATGCGCTGCCAGACGCGCGGCGGCGGCGCGACCGCCGGCGCCGATTCCGCCAGCAGGTTGAGGCGCAGCTCCCACGCCTGCACCTGGTCGCGCAGGCCGGGATCGGCGGCGAGTACGCGCTCGAAACGCCGCCGGGCGAGCCCGCGCAGAGTGCCGAGGGCGTATTCGGCGGCCAGCCGCTCGCGCAGCTCGGGATGCTGGTAGTTCATGGCTCCATGCATCCCTTGAGGCGGATCAGGCTGCGCCGGATCCAGCTCTTCACCGTGCCGAGCGGCGCCTTCAGCCGGCCGGCCACCTCCTCGAAGGTGAGGCCCTGGTAGTAGGCCAGCAGCAGGCTCTGGCGCGGGCTGTCCTCGAGCTGGTCGAGGCAGCCGCGCAGGCGCTGGGCGTCGCGGCTGAGCGCCGCGAGGTCGGCCGGGCTGGGGGCCGGATCCTCCCAGGTCTCCAGGAAGGTCTGGTCGAGCGGGGCTTCCCGCCCGCGGCGGCGCAGGGCGTCGAAGCACTGGTTGCGGACGATGCGGCCGAGCCACGCCATGGCAGTGCCGCGACCGGGGTCGAAGCTGCGGGCGTGGCGCCAGACGAGTACGAACGAATCCTGCACGACATCCTCGGCCAGGTCGCGGCTACGGAGAATACCGAGCGCGAGGCCGAATAGTTGCGGCGCGGTCATCGCATAAAGGTTTTGCAGGGCTGCGCGATCGCCGCTCGCGCAGGCCTCCAGCAGTGCCTCCCGGCTCGGTGCCAAGCGAACGCCCCCTTGTTGCTTTGCACGAACTCTGGCCCGCGACTGCCAGGGCGGCATCGAACAGGAGAAGGCGCGCGACTGTCAAGCCGGGGGAGGGCGGCGAGTCGGGCGCGAAAGGTTACCGCCGCGTCAAGGTGGCGCTCTCACGCAAACGTGAGTGCGGTCGCGGCGGCCGCGCGCTAACTTTTCCTCTATGAGCCTGCCGCCGGGAGCGGCCGCGGCGGGCACTCTTCAGCAGGTATGATCATGGTCATCCGGGCCCTGACGATTGCCCTCGTCTTCGCCGCCGCCGTCGCGGCGCTGCCGGCCGTTCCGCCGGCCGCGGCTGACGGCAGCAGCGTCTTCATTCCGCCCAACCACGACCGTGAGAACCGGACCGGCGAGCACTACGACACCGTCGTCGCGAACTACACGCGCCGGTGCGTCTCGCTCGACAGCCAGTTCACGCGCCTGCGCGCGACCATGGCAAGTTCCACGCTCCTGCAGCAGGCCGCGGCGCTGCACGACCAGGGTGTGGCGCACTGCAACGGCGGCGCCCGCCTGCAGGGCATCGACGAGCTGAGCGCCGCCATCCGGCAGATCGGCGGGATCCCGCGCGTCGAGCTGTAAGCGAGTTCTAGGTCACTTCGCAGCGCATTCGAAGCTGGCGGTCTCGTAGGTGCGGCTCGCGTAGACGGCGTGCTTCAGGTCGTTCTTCTTGTAGCAATAGTCGTCGGCCTGGGCCTGGGCCGCCTCGAATTCGCCCATGTTGTGGGCGGGATAGGTGAGGGGCTGGCCGGCGGCCGGCGCCGCGGCCTGCTCCGGGCTGCTCGCGGTGCAGGCGGCAAGGGCGGCCGCGGCCGCAATGAGTCCAATGGCGATCGTCTTCATGGTGGGCTCCTCCTGTCGACGCCAAGCCTGATTGCCCCCGCAGACTAGGGTTTGGCCGCGCGATGCCAATTGGCCTTTGGTCCAACTGGGCCGTGGAAGCCTGACGGGCCGGGCCCGAACGGCCACGCGGGTGGTCCAAGCGCCGTTCGCTGATGCGGGAAATTCCTCTATAGTCTGTCGACATGGCTGGCTGCGGCGTGCGCGAGGGGGCGACGTTGTGTTGCAGGGCGAGCACGCATCCGCGCGTCGCGGGGGCATCGAAGATCGGTCTGGCCGCGCTCTGCTGCCTGCTGGGAGCGGCACCGGTGGCGGCCGCAGAGGACGCGATCACGCCCTCCTTCGCGTGGCCGGTGCGGACCGAGGCGAAGGTCAGCATGACGCTCCACACGACGGACCAGGCCTTCGGCTCCGATCGCGTGCGTACCTATGACCTGTCCGCGACCTACGACATGTGCGCCCTGAAGGATCCGGCCGACCATGTGCGGGTCAGGTTCGCGAACCGTGGATTCGTCCTTCCGGCAGGTGACGTGAAGGAGACATTCGATGTCTACAACCGCATCCCGGTGCTGCCGGTAGCATTCGCCCCGACGTTGGTCGTGGACCGCGATGCGACGTTCCTGCGCGTCGAGGATGGAGACGATCTCCGCGCGGCGCTCACGGCGCTGGTCGAGGACCGCGTCAAGGACATGCCCGGTGGCGCAGCGGATGAAGGCCTGATTCAGAAACAGGTCAGGCAGGGTGGGTCCGATGCCGCGCTCGCGCGCGAAGCCTCGGACTGGTGGAACAGCAGCGTCGGGCTGTGGAATGGCCGCGCGCTCCGCCGCGGCGAGCCGGTGCGATGGACGGCCGTGCAGCCGCTCTCGGTCGCGGGCGGAACGACGATCGAGGTCGCCCGCCAGTTTCGCTTCGAATTCGTCGGGCGCGCGCGGTGCGCGGAGAACGAGACGGACGAGCGGTGCGTCGAACTGACGGTGACCTCGGAGGTTGCCGCAGAGGACTTCAAGCGAGCGGCCGACAGGCTGCACGACCTGCTGGGCGGCGACATGCGGGTCGAACTGCCGGAGAACGGCAACGACGCCCGCCTCGTGACGGACCCCGCTACGCTCCTGCCCTACCGCGTGCATCGGTCCCGGCGATACAGCATGATCGTCAAGTACGGCGAACAGCAGGTGATGGGCGGCCGGCGGCAGGACGAGATCGACATGGCCTTCGCCTATCCTGCCGCACCGACCGGAGCCTGCGACAAAGGGCAGTAACCGACCGTCTTTTCGCGAGAGCAACCATGCCTGACAACAAATCCATCGACACCCTGCGGATCGGCCTCATCGGCAGCGGGTTCATTGCCAAGTTCCATCTGCAGAGCCTGATCGGCGTGCGCAATGTCGTCGTGACCGGCGTCTACAGCACGACGGCGGCGCGGCGCGAGGCGGCGGCGCGCCTGGCCAACGAGCTGGGGCTCGGGCCCTGCAGGGCCTATGACAGCCTGGCGGCGATGGCGAGCTCTGGCGCGGTCGATGCGCTCTGGATCCTGGCGCCGAACTATGTGCGGCTCGAGCATATGCGGGAGATCCACGCGCTGCAGACGAGCGGGCGGGCGCGGCTCGTCGGCGTCGCCTGCGAGAAGCCGCTGGCGCGCACGGTGGCGGAGGCGCGCGAGATGCTGCGGCTGGCCGAGGAGGCTGGGCTCAGCCATGGCTATCTCGAGAACCAGCTGTTCGGGACCGCCGTGCAGCGCGGCAAGGAGATCATCTGGCGCCGCGCCGTGCCCAACAGCGGCCGGCCCTACCTGGCGCGCGCCGCCGAGGAGCATAGCGGGCCGCACGAGCCCTGGTTCTGGCGTGCCGCGCAGCAGGGCGGCGGCGTGCTGCTGGACATGATGTGCCACAGCATCGAGTTGGCGCGCTTCCTGCTGACCGAGCCGGGAGCGCCGCGCGCCAGCCTGACGCCGGTGAGCGCCAACGCCACCGTCAGCAGCCTGAAATGGTCGCAGCCCGACTATGCCGCCAAGCTCAAGACCATGATGGGCGCGCAGGTCGACTACACGCGCTTTCCGGCCGAGGATTTCGCACGCGGCACCGTGAGCCTGCGCGGCCCGGACGGGCGCGAGGCGATCATCGAGGCCACGACCTCCTGGGCCTATGTGGGGCCGGGGCTGCGCATCCAGCTGGAGCTGCTGGGGCCGGAATACGCCATGGAGTTCAGCTCGCTCAACGCCGGGCTCAAGGTCTTCCTGTCGCGCGCCATCAGCGGCAAGCAGGGCGAGGACCTCATGGAGAAGCAGAACGCCGAGCAGGGCCTGATGCCGGTGGTGGAGGACGAGTACGGCACCTACGGCTACACCGCCGAGAACCGCCACATGGTCGAGTGCTTCCGCACGGGGCGGCGGCCGACGGAGACGTTCGCGGACGGCGTCGCCGTGATGGAGATCCTGATGGCGCTCTACCGCTCGGCCGAGATCGGCCAGGTGGTGAAACTGCCGGCGCCGGAGCTCGAGACCTACGTGCCGCCGGTGGCGCGCG
>DATIXH010000275.1:0-9726 GCA_035518775.1 Candidatus Acidiferrum sp. | reverse complement strand
CTGGCGCTCGCCGCAGCGCCCGAAGACCGCCGCGCTCCACGCGCGCCTGCAGTCCCGCCCCTCCTTCAAGCAGAACCCGATCCTGTGGTGGGAGCCCGGCGTCGTCGGCTACGACGGCGCGACCCCGCGCTACGCGCAGCGCTAACCCTGTCGCGGATGGCCGGATGCGCGAGCAGCCGAGCGCTTCACTTTCGGTGACGCGCACGGGATCCTCGTGGCCGGACCTATCAAGGCTTTGGCCGCCCCGATCAAGACGGCGCGGATGCACGCGCTGATTTTCGGCGCCATATGCCTGCCCTCCGGGGAGATCTAGCCATCTCAGCTCCGGATGTGGACCGGTCGGGCTTGGCGTTTCGGATCCGCCAGGAACCGGCCGGTCCATGCCGGCCGTTCGCCAGCGCTTCGACACCCCGCCTGCACGCGATAGCTGATCCTCACCGCCGGCTCGCCGTTCGCACGCGCCGTGCGCAGCGTGCTCGACGCGCAGGGACCCGACTGGGAGCGCCAGGATGACGCGTCGTCGCTTCGCGAGGGCGGCGCTCAATAGGGGTGGAAGGCGAATCCCCAATTCAACCAGACCCGCTTGCGGTCGGTCATGGCGTCGCCCCAGAGGACCTTCGTGTGGTGGCCGAAGAGGACGGAGTCATTGCCATCGACCTTGGCCGCATCCGTGACGCCGGCGTCCACCAGATGCTGGACGACGGTTCCATCGCCGTTGTAGGCGAGCGCGATGATGAGGCCGGCAACGGGCTTGGCGGCCGCGGCCACGCCCTCGACCTTCATCGCAACGGCGTAGTGCTCCAACGCGCGTTTGAGGCCGACCTCGTCGGCGGCATCGGGCTGCAGCGGCGCCAGGCCCCAGTAGAGCCACTGGTTGCGGCCGAAGCCGTCGGCCGTGAACTTGCCGCCCAGCAGCACAGGCGGATAGAGGCCCCCCGCGGCCTCCACGAGACCCGTCGGATTGCCATTGCCGATCTTGTAGCTTGCGAAACCCGTCCCCTGGCCGCGACCGAAATAACCGAAGCGGTTCGTTCCGGGGGGCGGCGCAACCGCGTTGATCCCGCGGCTCGTGCCGGTCACGTCGCCGCAGGGAATGCTGCCGTACCGATCTGCGGCGGCCTTGGTCCAGGACTCCTTGGAGGTGTCGTCCCAGCCCGGGCCATGCGCGAATGGTATCAGGGTCGCCCCCCTCCGAATGGCTCCGTCCGCCGCATATGCCAAGGCATCCGTCCACGTCGCCGGGCGCCCTAGCTTGTTGTAGAGCATCGGTCCGTTCGTGAAGACGGAGGCGTCCTGCGCCTGCCCGGCTGTCACGAAGTCGGACGTCGGGCCCGGCTTTTCCCAGATCGTCAGCTTGTGCCGATTGGGATCCAGCACCATCCACTTGGCGTCGCGGGCGACCGTCGGATCCTCGCCGAACAGGATGCCGTTCTCCCGGAACCACCTGTTGCCGAGCACCGCGACGAAGAACCTCTTCTTGTCGAGGAGGGTCGGTCTCGCACTATGGACCGTCGGCGTACCCTTGGTGGCCGAGACGATGACGCCGCCGCTGCGCGTGTTGCCGTAGCTGGAGAAGCTTTGACCCAGGAATTCGATCTTCAGCGAGCCATCCGCCTGCGGCTCGACCTCGAAGTCGCCCTTGTCGTCGCCGATGGCGTAGTCGCCGCCGAACTTGCCCGCGGCAATCGTCTTCACCTTGCACTGGCAGCTGCCGCCGGGCGCCTTCATCGTCCATGACTTGGCGCCCGCCGCGATGCCGAGCTCCAGAGAATCGATGGGAGGGCGCCAATGAAAGCCGCCCATACCGGAATAGTCGCTCACCTGCCAGACGCCGCTGGCCGGAAGGTCAGGCATCTGCCTCCCCCGTCGTCGCTCCCAAGCATTGGACGATATTGACGCACACGCCGGACGCCCGATTCTTCAGGGCGTCATTCTTTTATCTTGGCTTCACTTTAGCCCAGAACCGAGACGCGGCCAAGACAGCGCGTGATCAATTCACGATCGCGACCGGATCGGAACTGCGCGATGCATGAGATCTCCCTTCGGCATGGCGGCGACCGCGCTGACGGCGCCGGACATGACGCCGCGGCAGGCTCGCGAAGCGGGCCGCAGGCGCTCAGTTCGTGACAGCACGTTTACCGACCGGTTCCGACAAGGATCGCGCCGGAGCGGTCCGAAACCGGCCCGATCGTGCCGAAACTGGTCACAGTCATCTCTTTGAAAAGAAACGACGAATTTTTGATCCATAGGGTCGTTTTGCAGAATCGCATAGTTCCGGCTTTTTCGCTCCGATGTTTCACGTGAAACATTCTTGCGTAAAGCCGCAGTTTTCCGCCCCTCGCGCTAGGACCGAATCCCTCGGCGCGCGATGTTTCACGTGAAACATCTCTGCGGAAATCGCCGCCGATTTTTCGTCGCAGTTTTTCTGCGTCCCGAACCCGGGTTCATCCCGCCTTGCGGTGGCCGCCGCGGTCGAGGGAGCGGGAGAGGACGAGATAGAGCTTGCCGACGTCGGCGGTGATGAAGGTGGCGTTCAGCACCGACTCCGGATCGGCGGTATTCGACTCCCGCAGCAGATCCTCGAACTTGTTCATGTAGCGGCTGACCATGTCGCGGAAGCGGTCGTCGCGCTCGAAGCGCTGCTCGATGGCGGGAATCGTGTAGGCGTCCTTCAGGCGGAACAGGCGGCGCGCGAAGATCGAGCGGTCGCCGGCGCGGAAGCCCTTCCAGATGTCCTCGGGAATGTCGGCGTCGAGCAGGCGGTGGATGTCGAGGGCGAGCGTGTTGAGCTCGTCGATCATCGACGAGGCCGTGCGCAGGAACTGGTCGCGCACCGTGCGCTGCTGGTTGCGCTGCAGGGCCTCGGTGCGTTCGGCGATGACGGCCGCCGCCTGCGCCAGGCTCTCGCTCTCGGCGCGCAGATGGCCGGCGAGCCCTTCCGCCGCGGTCGCCGCCTGCGTCACGGCGCCGCCCAGCATCGAAGCCTGCATCTCGAACACCGCGCCCAACTCGCCGGCGCGCGACAGCGCGCGGTCGGCGGCGGTGAGGAGCGACTCGGCGCGCGTGTCGAGCAGCGCGCCGATCTCGGTCATGCGCTGGTTCACCTGCTCGACGACGCCGGTGAGGTCGGCCGCCTGGTTGTGGATCTCCTCGCGCACGGCGCTGCCGTCGGCGCGCGCCGACTCCAGGGCCGCCGTCAACTCGGTCGTCTCCTGACCCAGCCCCTGGCGCGCCTCGGCGGCGAGCCTGCGCACCTCGCCGATGATGCGCGCCAGCTCGCTCACCTCCTGGCTCACGGCCGAGCGCACGCCGCTCAGCTGGTCGACCGTGCCCTGCATCGCCTGCATCAGCGACTGCGCGTCGTCGCGCGCGTCGCGCCCGATCTCCATGGCCTGGCGCACGGCGTCGCCGGCGGCGACCGCGACCTCGCCGACCAGCGAGCGCACGGTCGAGCGCAGCTCGTCGATGCGGCCGATGCCCTGGGTCGTGGCCATGCCGACCTCGTCGGCCTGCATGCGCAGCGCCTTGTTGACCGTCTCGACGCGATCGAGCGCGGTGGTCGTCGTCGCCAGGATGGCGTCGGCATGCTGCTGCCAGCCGGCGCTGGTGGCGTCCATGTGCTGGTCGGCCTCGCCGATCGCCGTGCGGATCTCGCCGACGCGCGCCTCGAGCGCGCGCGCCATGGCGGTGACGCGGGTCTCGGTCGCCTCGGCCGCCGCCTGCAGCGACTCCGCCTGCTTGGCCACCAGCTGCTGCACCTCCTGGGCGCCCGCTGCCGTCCTCGCGAACACCGCCGAGAGATCGGCCGCCTGCTTGTCGAGGATCGCGCGCAGGCTGGCCGCCTCCTCGCCCGCCGTGCGCGCCGCCTGCACCAGGCCGGCCGCCTGTCCCTCGAACGCGGCGCCGACGCCGGAGGTGTCGGCGGCCACGCGGGCGGCCGCCGCGGTGATGTCGTCGAGCTGCTGGCGGAGCGCGCCGCGCAGCGAAGCGGTATCGGATTCCGCGGCCGCGACCGCGCGCGCCAGGTTCTCGCGCTCGCCCTCCACCATCTTCAGCAGGCGGGCCGTGTGGTCCGCCGCGTCGGTCGACACCGCCTTCAGGCCGTTGGCGCCGTCAGCGACGACCGCGCGGATGGAGGAGGTGAGCGCCGTGAACTCGCGGTTGAGGGCGGCGGCCATCTCAGTCGCCTCGCGCTGGCTGTCGGCCAGGCCCTGCCGGAGCGCGCCGGTCTGCGCCTGCGCCGCCTGCGCCAGCGAGCCGAAGCTGGCGGCGGCCTGCTCGGCGGCGGCGGAGAGGTCCACCGCCTGCGCGCGCGTCGCCTCGTGCAGACGCTCGCCGCGCTCGGCCAGGCGATCGAAGACCGCGCCGACGGCCTCGGCCTCGGTGCCCAGCTTCGCGGCCACGGTAGCGGCGCCGGCGGCCGCGACCGCTGCGATCTCCTGCGCCTGGTCGCGGATCGAATCGCGGGCGCCCGCGACCTGGGCCACGAGCCGGTCGGCGGTCTCCGAGAACTGCTGCAGATGCACCTCGGATTCGCCCTTGAAGCGCGCCGCAGCAGCCGACGCAGCGGCGATCAAACGGTCGCCCTGCTCGCCCGCGGCCATCGGCAGGCTCGCCAGCCGTCCCTCCAGCGTCGCGGCGACCGCAGCGATGTCCTCCGCCTGTTTGGCAAGCGCCTGCCGCAGTTGCTCGGCGGCGGCGGCGGCGGCCGTACGGGTGGTTTCGGATTGGGCGCGCGCCGCGGCCTCGAGCGAGGCCGTGTGCTGGCCCGCCTGGCGCAGCGCCGCCGTGATCGCCTTGTCGAGCTCGCCGATGGCGTCCTTGAAGCGGCCGCCGGCCATGATGGCGGCGGCGGCGAAGCCTTCCCCATGTTCCTGCATCGCCTGCTGCATGGCGCGGCTGCGCTCGGCGGCCGCGTCGACGGCGGCCGCCATTCCGCCCTGCAATCCCTGCACGACCTCCGCGAAGCGGCCCACGGCCGCGCTCGCGGCCCCCGTGAGGCCCTCGGCGTGCCGTTGCAGCGCCTGCTCCACCGTCGCCGTCCGGGCGGCCGCCGCGTCTGCCGTCGCAGCCAAGTTGCTTTCGATGCCCTGCGCGGCCGCCCTCAGCTTCTCCGCCGCCGCCACCGCGGCGCTGTCGAGACCTTCGGCGTGACGCTGCAGCGCCTGCTCCACCGTCGCAGTCCGAGCGGCCGCTGCGTCGGCCGTCGCGGTCAGGCTGCTCTCGATGCCCTCCGCCGCCGCCTTCAGCCGTTCGGCCGCAGCCGCCGCGGCGCCGTCGAGACCTTCGGCGTGACGCTGCAGCGCCTGCTCCACCGTCGCAGTCCGAGCGGCCGCCGATTCCGCCGTCGCGGCCAGGCTGCCCTCGATGCCCTGCACTGCCGCCTTCAGCCTCTCGGCCGCAGCCGCTGCCGCGCCGTCGAGACCGTCGACATGACGTTGCAGCGCCTGCTCCACCGTTGCGGTCCTGGCGGCCGCAGCCTCTGCCGCTGCGCCCAGGTTGCTCTCGATGCCCTGCGCCGCCACTCTCAGCTTCTCCGCCGCCGCTGCCGCGGCGCCGTCGAGGCCGGCGGCCTGGCGTGCGACCGCCTGCTGCGCCGCGGCGGCCTGGGCCGCTGCGGCATCGACCGCTGCGGCGATGTTCTCCGACAGGTCTTCCACCGCGGCCTTGAATCGCTCGACCGCCGTGCTGGCGGCGCCGCCGAGATCGTCGGCATGCAGCAGGATGGCATCCTGGACGGACGCGCTCTTCGCCGCGGCCGCATCGACGGCCGTGCTCATGCTCGTTTCGAGCCCACCGACGGCGGCCTGGAAGCGCTCGATGGCAGCCGCCGCCGCGCCGGACAAACCGTCGGCCTGCTGGCGCAGCGCCTGCTCGACCGTCGCGCTCTTCGCGCCGGCCGCCGTGACCGCCGCAGCCATGGCACTCTCCAGCGTCGCCATCGACTCCTTCACCCGCTCGGCCACCTGGGTCGCGGCCGCGGAGAGGCCATCGGAATGACGCTGCACCGCCCCCAGCAGGGCGTCCTGGACCGACATGCCCTTGGCGGCGGCCGCCTCGGCGGCCGCGCTCATACTGGTTTCCAGCCCGCCGACCGCCGCCTTGAAGCGCTCGATCGCACCGGCGGCAGCGCCGGCGAGGCCGTCGGCCTGCCGTCGGAGCGCCTGCTCGACTGCGTCGCCTTGCGACGACGCCGTGGCCAGCGTCGCGCCCATGGCCTCCTGCAGCGTCGCGACCGCGCCCTTGACCTGATCCACAATCGCCGTCGCAGCTGCCGCCAGCCCGTCGCCCTGCAGCTGCACGGCGCCGAGCAGTGCGTCCTGAACCGACGCACCCTTGGCGGTGGCGGCATCGGCCGCCTTGTCCATGCCGGCCTGGAGCTCGGCGACCGTGGCCTTGAAGCGATCGGCCAGCGTGGTCGAGGCCGACGACAGGGTATCGGCATGCAGCTGCGTGGCCTGCAGCATCGCCTTGCGGACAGCGGTGCTCTTGGCGCTGGTCGCGTCGACGGCGGCGGTCATCTCGCGCTGCAGCGCCGCCACGGTCGCCTTGAACTCGTCGCCGACCTGCGCAGCCGCGGCGGCCAGGCCCCCGGCCTGCTCCTGCACGCTCTGGCGCAGCGCCTGCTCGACCGATGCGCCGCTGGCTGCGGCCGCATCGCCGGCGGCGGCCATGCTCTTCTGCATCTCGGCTACCGCCGTGTTGAAACGCTCGCTGCCGACGACGAGCGCGCGCGTCAGATTGTCGGAATGCCGATGCAGCACCTGCTCCAGGCTCTTCTCGAGCGAGTCGCTGTAGACCCCGGCCTTCTCGACCGCCGCGCCGATGCCCTTCTCGAGGCCGGCCATCGACTCCTTGAAGCGGTCGGTCGCCGCCGAGGCTGCACCCGCCAGGTGGTCGGCCTGCAGCAGGATGGCGTCCTGCACGCCGCTGCTCTTCGCCGCCGCCGACTCGGCCGCGCCGGCCATGCCAGCCTCGAGCTCGCCCATGGATGCCCGGAAGCGGTCGACGGCCGCGGCCGCTGCGCCGGTGAGGTTCTCGGCCTGCGACTGCAGCGCCTGCTGTACGGCCGCTCCCCGCGCGTTCGCCGATTCGACGGCTGCGGCCAGGCCGCCTTCCAGGCCCTGCAGCGACTCGCTGAAGCGTCTCGCGGCAGCCTCGGCGGCCGAGGTCAACGTCTCCGCCTGCCCCTTGGCAGTGGCGTCGAGCAGCAAGGTGCGCGCCGCCACCGCGTCGATGGCCACGCCGACATCGTTCTCGAGTTTCTTGATCGCGCCCTTGAAGGTCTCGAAGGCAGTTGCGGTCGCGGCCGCCAGGGACTCGGCCTGCTTGCCGGTCTCCACGCGCAGCGCTTCGCTGCGCGTCGCCGCAGCCGCCGCCGTGCTGTCGATATGCGCGGCCAGGCCGTTCAGGGATTCGGCGAAGCGCGCCGCGCTGCGCTCGCTGGCGCGTTCGAGCTCGGCGGCCCGCTCGCGCAGGGCCGCCTGCGCGGCCGCGCCCTGCGCCATCGCCTTCTCGGTGAGCCCGGCGAACTGCTCGCCCTGGGCCTTCACGGTATTGGCGATGCCCTGCGTCGCGGCCGTCACCTTTTCGGCCAATGACGCCGCTTCGGTGCGGGCCGCCTCGGCCAGGGTGGCGCGCTGCTCCGCCAGCTTCTGCGACACCTCGGACATGTCCTTGGCCTGGACCAGCAGTGCCTGTTTCAGCTCCTCGACCGAACTCGCCAGCCGCGCGGCCGACTCGGCGACCTCCTTCGAGTGCTGATGGAAGACGTGGCCTGTCATCGCCACGGCGCGGGTGGCGTCCGTGCTGGAATCGCGCAGCGATTCCGCCTGGCGCTGCAACTCGGCGGTGACGGCCGCGGCCTGTTCGATGGACGCGCCGGCCGCGCCGGCGACGCGATCGAGCGCCACCCGGCTGGGCGCGCCGCGCTCGCGCTCACGCAGCAGCAGGACGACGCCGGCCAAGGCCAGCGGCGCGATGATGCCGGCGATGACGCCGCCGATCTCTCCGGCAGACAGCGACCCGAGGTTGCCCAGGCCGATCTTCAGCTGCAGGAAGATCACCGCCACGACCAGCCAGGCGATGGCCAGGCCGGGCATGAGGATCGAGCGCGGGATCGCAGGGCGCGTGGAACGACTGATCGACTCTTGGAAGTGCATCTAGGCCGCCTTGCGGCGGCGGCGGATCATCCCGAGGATTTCCGACGCTGCCAGTGGAATGTTGGTGCCGGGTCCGTAGATCGCCGCCACCCCGGCGGTGGTGAGGGGTTCGTAGTCCTGCGGCGGGATGACGCCGCCGCAGATGACGAGGATGTCGTCGGCCTTGGCGGCGCGCAGCGCCTGGATGAGCTGCGGCACCAGCGTCTTGTGGCCGGCCGCCTGCGACGACACGCCGATGACATGGACATCGTTCTCGATCGCCTGGCGCGCCGCTTCGTCGGGCGTCTGGAAGAGCGGGCCGATATCGACGTCGAAGCCGATGTCGGCAAACGCCGAGGCGATGATCTTGGCGCCGCGGTCATGGCCGTCCTGGCCGAGCTTCACGACCAGCAGGCGCGGCCGCCGCCCCTCCTCCTCGGCGAAGGCGCGCACCTCGGCCTGGATGCGGGCGAAGCCGGTGTCGCCGGCATAGGCCGCGCCGTAGACGCCGGAGATGCTGCGCGTGGTGGCGCGATGGCGGGTGAACACCTTCTCCAGCACGTCGGAGATCTCGCCGACCGTGGCGCGGGCGCGCGTCGCCTCGATCGCGAGCGCCAGCAGGTTGCCCTCGCCGCTCTCCGCCGCCTCGGTGAGCGCGTCGAGTGCCGCACGCCAGCGGCCTTCGTCGCGGGTCTTGCGGATCTGCTTCAGGCGCGCGACCTGCTGCTCGCGCACGCGCGTGTTGTCGACGTCGAGCAACTCCGCCGGCTTGGTGTCCTCCTCGGCCTGGTATTTGTTGACGCCGACGATCACCTCCTCGCCGCGATCGATGCGCGCCTGGCGCTGGGCCGCCGCCTCCTCGATGCGCAACTTCGGCATGCCGGACTCGACGGCCTTGGTCATGCCGCCGAGCGCTTCGACCTCGTCGATCAGCTTCTTGGCTTCGGTAGCCAGGCTCGCGGTCAAGGCCTCGACGTAATAGCTGCCGCCGAGCGGATCGATCACCTTGGTGATGCCGGTCTCCTCCTGCAGTATCAGCTGCGTATTGCGGGCGATGCGGGCTGAGAACGGCGTCGGCAGGGCCAACGCCTCGTCGAGCGCATTGGTGTGCAGCGACTGGGTGCCGCCAAGCGCCGCGGCCATCGCTTCGATCGTCGTGCGCACGACGTTGTTGTAGGGATCCTGCTCGGTCAGGCTGACGCCCGAAGTCTGGCAGTGCGTACGCAGCGCCAAGCTTTCCGGCTTCTCGGGATTGAACGGCTGCACCAGCTGCGCCCACAACAGGCGCGCGGCGCGCAGCTTGGCGACCTCCATGAAGAAGTTCATGCCGATGGCGAAGAAGAAGGAGAGCCGCGGCGCGAACTCATCGATCCTGAGCCCGCGCGACAGCGCTGCCCGCACATACTCGATACCATCGGCAATGGTGAAGGCCAGCTCCTGCACTGCCGTCGCCCCGGCCTCCTGCATGTGATAGCCGGAGATCGAGATCGAATTGAACTTCGGCATATTCTTCGCCGTGTAGGCGATGATGTCGGCCACGATACGCATCGAGGGCGCCGGCGGATAGATGTAGGTGTTGCGGACC
>DATIXH010000274.1:0-5716 GCA_035518775.1 Candidatus Acidiferrum sp. | reverse complement strand
CATCGCCAACACAGCAGCGCCATAGGCGGAGGCGATCAGGCGCGGCCCTGTCGGGAAAGCGGGGGTGAGCGGACGACTTCATCGGTCCCTTATAGGGCCGTACCGCCTCGCGGCTCTGTCGCCGATGAAAGATTTTGCATCAATTTGTAAAGGGGCCGGGGGTTGCCCTGATCGCCCGTCGGCAGGGTCCGCGGCTACGCGCGGCCTCCAGCCTTGACCCCATCCGGTCGCCCGTCCTATGGTCCATTCGATAGGTACAGTCCAAGGCGATTTCCGCAGGCCTGGGTAGCTACTACCCTGTAAATGCTCATTTCTGGTGCCCCGCGGAGGGTTTCCCCTCAGCTCCACCAGTTTCCCGCCGGCGATGTGAACGACCCGACCATCCGGTCGGGCGTTTTGTTTTGGCCTATCGCAGCACGAACGGATCGGCCATCGGCTGCGACGACAGGTTGATCCAGACCGATTTCGTGCGCGTGTAGTCGAGCACGGCTTCGACGCCGCCCTCGCGGCCGTAGCCGCTGCGGCCGTAGCCGCCGAACGGCACGATGGGCGAGACCGCCCGGTAGGTGTTGATCCAGACGACGCCGGAGCGCAGGCGCTTCATCACCCGCAGGCCCTTGGCGCCGTCGTTGGTGAAGATGCCGGCGGCGAGGCCGTAGTTGGTGTCGTTGGCGAGGCGCACGGCCTCGTCTTCGTCCTTGAAGCGCAGCACCGACAGCACCGGGCCGAACAGCTCCTGCTCGACCGCCGGCAGCTCCGCTGACGGACATTCGATGACGGTCGGCCCATAGTACCAGCCGCGGTTCATGTGGGCGGGCCGTTCGCCGCCGAGCACCAGGCGCCCGCCGGCCGCCACCGTCTTCGCCACGACCTCCTGGATGCGATCGAGCTGGCCGCGCGTGCAGAGCGGCCCCATCTCGGTGGCGGCATCGAGCGGATCGCCGATCTTGATGGTCTTGGCGCGCTCGACCACACGCTTCAGCAGCGACTCGCACAGCCTGTCCTCGACGATCAGGCGGGAGCCAGCGACGCAGCTCTGGCCGCTGGCGCCAAAGATGCCGGCGATGACCCCGTTGGCGGTGTTGTCCAGATCGGCGTCGGCGAAGGCGACGATCGGCGATTTGCCGCCGAGCTCGAGGGTGACGTGGGCGAAGTTGTCGGCGGCGTTGCGGACGACGTGGCGCGCCGTCTCCGGTCCGCCGGTGAAGGCGACGCGCGCCACCAGCGGATGCGAGGTCAGCGCCTTGCCGCAGGGATCGCCCAGGCCGGTGATGACGCTAACCACGCCGGGCGGGATGCCGGCCTGTTCGATGAGCTGCGCGAACTCGAGCAGCGAGGCCGGCCCGTGCTCCGATGCCTTGACCACGACCGCATTGCCGGCGGCGAGGGCGGGGCCGAGCTTCAGCGCCGTGAGGAAGAGCTGGGAGTTCCACGGGACGATAGCGGCGACCACGCCGATCGGCTCGCGCACGGTCATCACGAGCATGTCCGGCTTGTCGATCGGCAGGGTGGCGCCCTCGATCTTGTCGGCGAGGCCGGCGTTGTAGTGATAGAACTCGGCGACGTACTTGATCTGCCCGCGCGTCTCGCGCAGCAGCTTGCCGGTGTCGATGGTCTCGACCTCGGCCATGCGGTCGGCATGCTCGGCGACGAGATCGCCGAGGCGGCGGACATGCTTGCCGCGCTGGGTGGCCGTGAGTCGCGCCCATGGCCCTGCGGTCATGGCGCGATGGGCGGCGCGCACGGCGCGGTCCACGTCGCCGGCCGTGGCGGCCGGGAACGTCGCCCAGACCTCGCCGGTGGCTGGATTGATGCTGTCGAGCCGAGCGCCATCGGCCGCCTCGACCAGCGCGCCATCGATCAACATGCGATAGGATTTGGGCTCAGCCATAGGTCACGTCCGCGACACGATATTCGCCAGGATCGAACAAGGCCAGAAGCCGCGAGAGCAGATCTTGCTATAATACCGTATTATAGTATCATACAACGCCAGACCTCGGGGGACCAGTATGAAATTCAGCCTCGCCATCAACATGGAGCGCATGAGCCCGGACCTCGACATGCGCGAGGTGGCGCGCCACACGCTGGAAATGGTGCAGATGGCGGACGCGGGCGGCTTCGAAATCGCCTGGGCGGCCGAGCACCATGCCATCGAGATGACGATCGCGCCGGCGCCGTTCCAGCTGCTGGCGTGGTGGGCGGCGCATACCTCGCGCATCCGGCTGGGCACGGCGGTGGTGGTGGCGCCCTACTGGCATCCGATCAAGGTGGCCGGCGAGGCCGCCATGCTGGACCTGCTGAGCGGCGGACGGCTCGAGCTCGGCATCGGGCGCGGCGCCTATCAGCGCGAGTTCAACCGCATGGCCGCCGGCCTGCAGCAGCAGGTCGGCGTGGCCTACATGCAGGAGATGCTGCCGGTGCTGAAGAAGCTTTGGCAGGGCGACTATGCGCATGAGGGCGCCTATTGGTCGTTTCCGGCTGCGACCTCGGTGCCGAAGCCGCTGCAGAAGCCGCATCCGCCGCTCTGGGTCGCGGCGCGCGACCAGGGCAGCTACGACTGGGCCATCGCCAACGGCTGCAGCATCATGTCCTGGGCGCTGGCACGGCCGTTCTCCGAGGTCGAGGAATACAAGCGACGTTTCGAGTCGGCGCTCGCCAAGGCGCCGCAGGCCAAGCGGCCGCGCTTCCTTACCATGCGCTACACCGCGGTCTACGACCGGCCGGAGCAGTGGGAGATTCCCGTCCGGTCGGCGCAGCGGCAGAGCGCGCAGTTCGAGAACCTGTTCAAGGAACTCGGCGCCGTCACCAACGGCTTCCCGGCGGAGATCGACCTCAACGGTCTCGCCAATCGCGCCGAGTACGAGCCGCAGATGCTGCGGCAGAACCTGATGTTCGGCACGCCCGGCGAGGTCATCGCGAAGCTCAAGCCGTACGAGGCACTGGGCATCGACGGGTTCCTCTATTGCGCCAGCTTCGGCCTGCCGATGAAGGAGCAGAAGCGCTCGCTGCGCCTGTTCATCGACGAGGTGATGCCGGCCTTCGCCGAGCGCCGCGAGCCGGCGCGCGCCCTGGCGTGAGCGTGGATGGCGTCATCGGCGGGACGCGGTACCGGCGCTCGGGAGCGGGGGCGCCGGTCGTGCTCATCCACGGCGTCGGCGCCGACCTGGAGATGTGGGAGCCCGTGGCGGCGCGCTTGGCGCCGGACCACGACGTGCTGCGCTACGACATGCAGGGACACGGCGGCAGCGCCAAGCCGTCAGGGCCTTATCGCCTCGACGACTATGTCGACCAGCTGCGACGGCTCGCCGACGGGCTCGGGCTCGCGCGGTTCGCGCTTGCCGGCTTCTCGATGGGCGGGCTGGTGGCGCAGGCCTTTGCGCTGGCGGCGCCGGCGCGGGTCGAGCGGCTGGTGCTGCTGAACACGGTGTTCGATCGCAGCCCGGAAGAGCGGGCAGCGGTCGAGGCGCGCGTCCGCGAGGCCTTGAACGGCGGCCATGCGGCGAGCATTGCGGCGGCTCTGGAGCGCTGGTTCACGCCCGCCTTCCGCACCCGCCGGCCGGAGGTGGTCGAGGTGGTCCGGCGGCGGATGGAGAGCAACGACCTGCCGTCCTATGCGGCGGCCTACGGCCTGTTCGCCGTGGCAGACCGGCTGCTGGCGCCGCGTGTCAGCGGCATCCGCGTGCCCACGACGGTCGTTACGGGCGCGGAAGACCAGCGCTCGACGGCGGCGATGGCGACAGCTCTGGCGGCGCGCCTGCCGCAGGGACGCTGCCTGATCATCCCGGGGCAGCGCCACATGACGCCGCTGGAGGTCCCGGAGCTGGTCGCTGATGTGATCGCCGACCGTCCGGCGGCGATCGAGGACGGCGCGCAGTAGCGGCTATCGCAGCGCGGCCAGGACGGCCACGCTCGCCCGTTCGACGTGCGCGGTCGAGGCGGCTTCGGCCTCGTCCGGCTGGCCCGACTTCAGCGCGGCGGTGAGCCGCTTCATCTCCGCCAGGCTGGCGGGCGCACGGCCGGGCTGCGAGATTGAGGTCGCCCGCAGGAAGGTCACGCGGGCCTGCAACAAGGCGATCATCCGGCGGATGACCTCGTTGGCGCAGCCGCCGAGCAGCACGTCGTAATAGGCCGTCGTCGCCTTCAGGATCTCGTGAACGTCGGCGGTCGCGAAAGCCTGCTCGAGCGCGGCCATCGCGGCATCGAGGGCGGCATGCTCCGGCGCGCCGGCGCGTTCGGCGAAGAGGCGGGCGGCCAAGCCCTCGAGCACGCGGCGCACCTCGAAGATCTCGCGCGCCTCGGCGGCGGTGACCGTGGCCACCATCGGCCCCTTGTTGGGTAGGTTCTGCACCAGCCCCTCGGATTCGAGGTGGCGCAGGGCCTCGCGCACGGAGGTGCGGCTGACGCCGGTCATCTCGCATAGCTCGCGCTCGATCAGGCGGTCGCCGGGCTTGAACTGGAAGTTGAGGATCGCGCCGCGCAGCACCTCCAGCACCTGCTGGCGCAGGGTGATGGTGTTGCGCACGACCCGCATGCCGGAGGCGGCGGTCGGTGCATCCTGGGTCGTCGTCAGATTGTCGCTGGGGCCGACGGTCATAAGACCATATTACGGGGTGCCCACAGCAGGCAGCAAGAGGAGCTTGCTCTCGGCCCGCCTCATAAAACAGACAAATCGTCAGGAGTTCGTCTGTTGCGTGGCGGCCGGCGGCGGCGTCTCCTCGGGGCGGCCGCCGAAGATCAAGAGAGCGCCGATCACGATGGCTGCGGCGATGATGGCGACGATCCAGTGGCGGGCGGTACCGGGGCTGTCGCTCGCCATGGCCGCCGTCAGTGCGGCTTGGGACCGGCCGACAGATTGCCGGCGAGGAACTGACGGAACCGGTCGGAGCGGGGATTGCCGAACACCTCCTTGGGCGGCCCTTGCTCCTCGATGAGGCCCTTATGCAGGAAGATCACCTTCGAGGAAACCTCGCGCGCGAAGCCCATCTCGTGGGTCACCACCAGCATGGTGGTGCCCTCCTCCGCCAGCTGCCGCATGACCCGCAGCACCTCGCCGACCAGCTCGGGATCGAGCGCCGAGGTCGGCTCGTCGAACAGCATCACCTTGGGCTGCATGGCGAGCGCCCGCGCGATCGCCGCCCGCTGCTGCTGCCCGCCCGAAAGATGGCTCGGATAGTGGTTGCGCTTGTCGGCGATGCCGACCTTGGCCAGCAGCGCCTCGGCGCGGGCGACGGCCTCGGCCTTCGGCACCTTCAGCACATGGACGGGGGCCTCCATGACGTTCTGCAGCACCGTCATGTGCGACCACAGATTGAAGCTCTGGAAGACCATGCCGAGCTCGGAGCGGATGCGATCGACCTGCTTGTTATCCACCGGCACGGCATGGCCGGTGCGCGTGGGCTTCATCTTGATCAGTTCGCCCGCCACATAGACGCGGCCGCTATCGGGTGTCTCCAGCAGGTTGATGCAGCGGAGCATCGTGCTCTTGCCGGAGCCGCTGCTGCCGAGAATGGCGATGACGTCGCCCTCGTGGGCCTCGAGCGACACGCCCTTCAGGACTTCGAGCTCGCCGAAGCACTTGTGCATGTCTTCGACGACGAGGGCCGGAGTCGGGTCCGCCATTCGTCCGCTGCCTTCACCTGTGGGTCGCGGCTATGGCTGCCGCTTCATGCCGATCACCATAGGACGGTGTCGCGCCCGGTGCCAAGCGGGAAAGCAG
>DATIXH010000273.1:0-2604 GCA_035518775.1 Candidatus Acidiferrum sp. | reverse complement strand
GCGGAACGGCGTCTCCTCGTCGATCCCCAGCACGATGCTGCGGGCGACGAAGCCGCCCTCCTCGGCGCGCAGCTGCAGATGCTCGAAGCCCACGCCGCCGACGGGCGTCCAGCAGATCGTGCGGTCGAGGGTCTCCGGGATCACGGCGTCAGGACGCTCGATCCGGTGGTCTTCCGGCTCTCGAGGTCGCGGTGGGCGTGGGCCGCGTCGAACAGCCGGTAGCTCTGGTTGACCTCCACCTTCACCGCCCCGCTCTTCACCACCTCGAACAGCTCGTTCGCCATGCTCAGCAGGTCCTCGCGCTTGGCGGTGTAGTGCATGAGCGTCGGGCGCGTGAAGAACAGCGAGCCCTTCTGGCTGAAGATCAGCGGATCGATGGAGCCGACCGGGCCGGAGGCGTTGCCGAAGCTCACCATCATGCCGAGCGGCGCCAGCGAATCGAGCGAGGCCGCGAACGTGTCCTTGCCGACGCCGTCATAGACAACGGGCACGCCGGCGCCGCCGGTCAGCTCGCGCACGCGCTTGGCCACGTCGGTGACGCGGTAGAGGATGGTGTGGTCGCAGCCGTGGGCGCGGGCCAGTTCGCCCTTCGCGGTCGAGCCGACCGTGCCGATGACCGTGGCGCCCAGATGCTTCGCCCATTGGCACAGCAGCAGGCCGACGCCGCCGGCCGCGGCATGCACCAGGATCGTGTCGCCCGCCTTCACCCGGTAGGTCCGCCGCAGCAGGTACTGCGCGGTCAGGCCCTTCAGCATGATGGCGGCGGCCGTGCGGTCCTCGATGCCCTCGGGGATCTTCACGATCTTGTCGGCAGGGATATTGCGCGCCTCGCTGTAGGCGCCGATCGGGCCGGTGCCGTAGGCGATGCGGTCGCCAACTGCGAACTCCGTGACGCCCTCGCCGACCGCCTCCACCACGCCGGCCGCCTCTAGCCCGATGCCCGAGGGCAGCTGCAGCGGATAGAGACCGGTCCGGTGATAGGCGTCGATGAAGTTGAGGCCGACGGCGGTGTGCTTGACAGTCACCTGCCCGGCGGCTGGCGAACCGACCGAAACCTCTTCCCAGGTCAGGACCTCGGGGCCGCCGGTGCGGCTGAAACGGATGGCGCGGACTCTCTGCATGGCGGCTCCAGCTTCGGGTTAGGACAAGTGCTTGGCGAAGAACGCGGCGGTACGGTCGTTGGCCTGCTTGGCGGCCTCGGCGTTCCAGGCCTGGCCGCCGACGCGCGCGAAGGCATGGTCGCAGCCGGGATAAACGTGGATCGTGACGGCCTTGTTGGGCGCGAGCGCCGCCTTGATCTTCTCCTGCGCCTCCTTGGGCTGGTACTTGTCCTCGCCGGCGAGATGCATCAGGAGCGGCTTCTTGATCGAGCCCGCCTCGTTGAGCAGGTTCTCGATGCCGCCGCCGTAGTAGCTGGCGCTGCAATCGGCAGTCGAGCGCGCGGCCATCAGATAGGTGAGCTTGCCGCCCAGGCAGTAGCCGACCACGCCGGCCTTGCCGTTGCAGTTCGGCAGCTTGCGCAGGTGATCGAGGCTGGCGATCAGGTCCTGCACGCCCTTGGCCTCGTTGAAGCCCTGGTAGAACGCGAAGCCGCGTTTCCACTCGGCCTCGGTCTTGTCGGTGATCTGGACGCCCGGCTCCTGGCGCCAGAAGATGTCGGGGCAGAGCGCGACGTAGCCCTGGGCGGCGAAGCCGTCGCAGAGATCGCGCATCACCTTGTTGACGCCGAAGATCTCCTGGATGACCAGGACGCCTGGCGCCTTCTTGCCAGCCGCCAGGTTCTTGGGCGCGGCGACATAGGCCGAGAAGGTACCGTCGGGGACTTTGATGGAAATGTCGGCCATTGGCGTTCTCCTATGGCTGAGCGCGCGCGGGCGGGAAGGGCGCGACGCGGCGCACCATAGCGCCGACGCCCTTGCCTTGTCACGGGGTGAGGCTGATAGGGGCGACGTCACGCCGCGAGGCGGACGCCCTCCAGTTCCAGCAGGAATCGCTTCGTGTCGAGGCCGCCCGGGCTGCCGTAGCCGCCGATGCGCTGTCCGCTCGCCAGCACGCGGTGGCAGGGGATGATGATCGGCAGCGGATTGCGCGCGCAGGCGCCGCCGATCGCGCGCGGCCCGCTGTCGAGCTCGCGTGCCAGGTCGGCATAGCTGCAGGTGCGGCCATAGCCGATGCGCCGCATCCCCTCCCAGACCGCCTGCTGGAACGCCGTGCCCGCCGGCGCCAGCGGCAACTCGAACGCCTTCAGTCGGCCGGCGAAATAGCCCTCGATCTGTCGCGCCGCCGCCCGCAGCAGCGGCGTCGGCGCATCGCGCCCGGCCGTGCGCCCATAGTCGAGCGCGACGATTCTGCCGTCACGCTCGAACACGCTGAGCGGCCCGAGCGGCGATTTCACGGTAATGTGGGGAACGCCCATGGCGCTTCATTTCACCACAAAGCCCGGCACCACGCAGCCTCGTTCTCGGTTGTCACTCCGACGAAGGTCGCTATCGGATTCACACATTTCTGCAGGACCGGCGTGCGTCCTTCGACAGGCTCAGGATGAGGGAAAACCTTGGTGGCACCAAGAAAAGTCCTCATCCTGAGCCTGTCGAAGGACGCACG
>DATIXH010000272.1:0-10780 GCA_035518775.1 Candidatus Acidiferrum sp. | reverse complement strand
AAGACATTCGTGAGGCCGGCGCCAGCCAGGAAGATCAGCAACATCTGCACGAGGTTGCTGAGCGCCGTCGGATTTTCATAGGGATGCGCGGCATTGGCGTTGAAGAACCCGCCGCCATTGGTGCCGAACATCTTCATGGCGATCTGCGAGGCAACCGGACCCTGGGCGATGGTCTGCTTCGCGCCCTCGACCGTCGTGGCATCGACATAGGCGTTCAGGTTCTGCGGCATGCCTTGCCAAACGAGGAATAGCGCCGCGACGAAGCATATCGGCAGCAGGATGTAGAGCGTGCAGCGCGTGAGGTCGGCCCAGAAATTGCCGATGCCCTTGGCCGAGCGGCGGGCAAATCCGCGAATCAGCGCAACGGCGAGCGCGATGCCGGTCGCGGCCGATACGAAGTTCTGCACGGTGAGGCCAGCCATCTGCGTCAGATAGCTCATGGTCGTCTCGGGGACGTAGGACTGCCAGTTCGTGTTGGTCGTGAAGCTCATCGCCGTGTTGAACGCCGAGTCCGGCCCGACGCCGGCCAGGCCCTGCGGGTTCAGTGGCAGCATCCCCTGTACGCGCTGAATCAGATAGAGCAGCAGGAAGCCGGCGGCGTTGAACAGCAGCATCGACACCGCATAGGCGGTCCAATGCTGGTCCTCCTTCTCGTCGACGCCGGCGATCCCGTAGAGAGCTCTTTCGATCGGCCGGAAGATCGGCGTCAGCCAGGTTCGCTCGCCCGCAAAGACGCGGGTCATGAAGCCGCCAAACGGCTTCGTCAGCGCCACCACGATCGCGCAGTAGATCGCGATCTGAATCCACCCATTGAGAGTCATGAAAGGCTCCTAGAACCGCTCCGGCCGCAACAGCGCATAGACGAGATAGCCCAGCAGGAAGATGGCGACGGCGCCGCCCAGCAGATAGTCGATCAGCATGGCAACCTCACAGGCGCTCGCAGAGCGCGACGTAGCCGATCAGCAGGGCAAACCCGCCCACGCCGATCGCAAGCATGAAAATGTCGAGCATTGGTCCTCTCTCCAGATAGCCCCTTGGCCACCGTCTCAGCCTGCCGCGGCATTCCGCCTCGATTTGAAGCGCGTCACACGCTCGGCGGCTTGCGATAGGAAGACGAGAAGTGGCGCGACTACACAGTGGTCTTTGCCGCACGAAACTCAGAACGCACTTGATCGGCCAGTTGCAATCCCATCGCAACCGGCAGCTCCGGTATGACGAAGATGACGAGTCTTGCATAAGGAATCGAGAGGGCTCCGACGCAGGACTTCATAAGTATTCCATATGTATTTCGGAGCCCTTTGCGACGCCATTCCGTCACACAGCCAACTCGACGCGAACGCGTGACGCTAAGCATTGATTCACATCAAGCCGGAGATGTTTCGGTCTGATGACAGCCTATGCCCGCGCAACGTCCGCCGGAGCGATCGAAGCACCCGACCGCGGCGGGCCTCCTACGACCACATCTCCCGGAACCAGCGAGCAAGCAATCCTATCCGCGACGGCCCGACTCGCGCGGCCGATTCGATCTGATGTGCCCAGGCGAGCTGCTGACCGAGATCCGACGTCCGGCGCTCCGCGGCCGGACCGCCGACGGCAAGGGGCATCTCGCTCGCGGTGTCGTTTTCGGCCCGCTCGCGCGCCGAGGGCGACAACGCCGCGTGCTGCTCGACCACGACCTTGCCGTCGTCCGTTTCGACGAACAGGCGATAGGCCGCGTCGCCCTCCACGTTCCGTATGAAGGCAAGGGCGTCGGCGCGCGAATCGAAGAATGCGTCGGTCTCGTCGCCTTCCTTGCGCAGGCACCAACGACCCTCTTTGTCGACATAGATCCAGAAGAGCGGCCCCGGACCGGCGTCCGATCCGTCCGGCGAAACAGTCCACTGAAGACCCGGGACCGTCACGATTTGACCGATGATCAGGCTGCCCATAGCAACCTCCTCGCTCCACTGATGCGCACTTGCCCTCGGGATGTGAGTTGCGCCCCATAAGAAATCGATGGGGTCTTGCGAGCGCAGACGTCAGGGATGCATATGCGTCCGGAACTCGGGTGTTGACAGGTTCTTCGCAAAGGGGTTGGCCGAACTTCCAAGGAACAACCTTTGGCGGAAGCGGCCATCGACGCCCTGCAAATACAGGCAGTAGGAGGCGCAGCGAACGACGGAAAGTCGCGCGAATGCCAGCGCCTCTTCTCTGCTTGCGAAATGCCGGTGATCGGCATCTCCTTCCCGACGGACGCACCACTCACCTCCGCTGACGGCGTAGATCCAGTATATTGCCGGCTCGCCGATGGCGATTGCACCGAGGCCCTCGCGAATCGCCGCTACGACGGGGTCGTCCCAATGCTCAAAAGCGCTCATGCCAGCGTCTCCGCGGTGCGTCAGGTCAGGCGGGGCCGACCGCGGAATGGTGATCGGAACCTCGGAGCCGTTTCAGGAGCCCGCCGGACTCGCCGGGGTCTGCGTAGTAGATCAGCCCCGGCTCGACGATCCACTCGCCGGGCCGCAGCGCGTCGACGTCGTACCCTCCATTGCGCAGGCGCGGGGCGACGCCCGCATAGGTGAAGCGTCGACCGAAGTGGTCGACGACGGCCTCCGCAATGGCGCGACCGGCGTAGTAGCCCACGATTGATCCATCAGGACGCGGGTCTATCAGCAGGGAGTATCCGACCGGGCGAGCCGTCGTGAAATTGGCTCTCGACATGACACACATACTCTTCGATCGAACTTTGAGACTTCTGTGATCAGTGGGTTCAGAGAGTTCTGACGAGCAACTCGGCCGCCAGGGCTAGGCCGAGACACACGAGCACGATCACACCGGTTTCCCGCGCTATGAGCCCAGGAGAGGGCGGCGTCTCAATCGGCTGTTCACTGCTGCGATTGATCCTGTCGCGACCGAGTGGGCGTTCGATTGCATGAAACGGTTGCACGGATATCTCCATTCTCTCGCGCCGTGCCGAAGCGGGCGGCGCTGCCCTATATGAGGCGAGACCGGCATAGGAAATCGAGACGGTAAGACCGCAGGGGTGATTAGAATCCCATAGGCGAAGCGACCGGCGCATTAGCGGTCGTTGTCGGGCTGGATATCCGCCGCCGGCATGGCGTGGCCTTCGAAAAGTCACGGCTCTTCAACGGCCTCAGGCGCCGATGCCGGGAACCGGGAGGGACTGCTCCCGTTGTTCTTCGATGCGGGCCGTCGGTCGGCGCCCGCGCCAATGTTCGGGTGGTCATGTCTAGGTTCGGCTTTGCGGCGCGACGTCCCGTTGAATACTTCATCCTGGTCGAGCCGCGCGCCGATGGGCCGCTCGTCGGCTATCTGGCCGGGAATCCGATTCGCGCCGCTGTGATCGATCACTGGGGGCGGCGCTATAGCTATGCGGGCGTCGCGCCCAGGCGACGCAGCGGGCAGTATGACGTCGAGGCGCTGGGTCCGGACGAATGGATCATCGAACCGGGACTGGTGTACCGCGATACCGGCTCCCGCCATTGATCGAGGAGATCGGCGTCATCCACTTCGGGTCTTACTCGCTGGTCGTGACGCCGACCGCCGCCGCCGATGCGTTCGCGGCGCCGCTCCGAGTTGCCCGCGTCGGTGTAGGCCGCTACGCGGGGCGGCGCGGCGTCCGCAGCACGTAGATGCCGGCGGCGACGATCAGCAGGCCGCCGACGACGGTGAGCGGCTTCGGCACTTCGCCCCAGATGAGATAGGCCAGCAGCACGACGCAGATGATCGACGAGTATTCGAACGGCGCGATCACGTTGGCCTCGGCGATGCGATAGGCCTGGGTCAGGAACCAGGTGGCCACGGCGGCGATGATGCCGGTGGCGGCCATCAGCAGCAGGTCGATCGTCGTGGGCGCCGTCCAGGCGCGCAACAGGAAGGCGAGGCTGGGATGGGCGGCGCCGGCATAGGCGCCGTCCCCGGCCACGATGCCGATAGCGACGGCGGCCGCGAGGTTGACTACGTTCTGGGCGAGCGACATGACCGAGGCGCGATACCGGGTTCCGAGGTCGCGGGCCATCACCTGGGCCAGGGCATAGAGGGCGGCGGAGAACAGCGAGAGCAGTGCCGCCGGGTCGATGACGTCGCGGCCCGGACGGCACATGACGATGGCCCCGATGAAGCCGGCGACGACGGCCAGCCAGCGCCGCGGGCCGACCCGTTCGCGCAACAGCGGACCGGAGAGAGCAACGATGAACAGCGGTGCCGTGTAGAACAGCGAAACAGCCTCGGCCAGCGGGATGCTGGCGATGGCGAGATAGTAGGTCGTGTAGGCGGCGAACAGCAGCCCGGCGCGCAGCATCAGTCGTCCGAGGCGGCGTTCGTCGAACCCGCGCAAGCCGCCGTCGATATGCAGCAGGACGAGCAGCGGCGCGAAGGCGACCACGCTGCGTGTGGCCAGGATTTGCGTCACCGGGTAGTCGCCGCTGATCCATTTGATGATGACGTCCTGGATCGTGAAAATCATGGCTCCGGCGCAGAGGAAGAGGACGCCCTTCAGCCGCTCGTTGGAGCGGGCGAGGGGTTGCCCGGGCGCAGAGGTCGCCTCGGCCGGGCCAGCGCTGACGGTCGTCTCGGTCACGGCAGGATGGTGGCGCCGAAGTTGCGTCGCGGATCGACCTCCGGCTCCAGCCGGCCGAGCGGGCGGGCCTGCTCCGACACGGCGCGTGGGAGGAAGCGGCCGCTGCCGCGCTCGACATGGAGCTTGCCGTCATGGACGGCGACGCGTCCGCGGCTGAGCACGGTCACCGGCCAGCCCGTGATCTGCCGGCCTTCGTAGGGTGTGTAGCCCGTCTGCTCGTGCAGCATGTCGTAGGTCACGGTGACCTGCTTGTGCGGATCCCAGAGCGCGAGGTCGGCGTCGGCGCCGACGGCGATCGTGCCTTTGCGTGGATGCAGGCCGTAGAGCTTGGCGACGTTGGTGGCGGTAAGCGCCACGAACTGGTGGATATCGATGCGCCCCTTATTGACGCCCTCCGAGAACAGCAGCGGCAGGCGCAGCTCGATGCCGGGCACGCCGTTCGGGATCTTCTTGAACGACTCCTTGGCGGCGGCGCTGAGCTTGGCGCTCTCGTCGTAGCGATAGGGCGCGTGGTCGGAGGAGAAGACCTGGAACGTGCCGTTGCGGAGGCCGGTCCAGATCGCCTCCTGGGCGTGCGTATCTCGCGGCGGCGGGCTGCAGCAGTACTTGGCGCCCTCCATGCCGTCACGGTCGAGGTCGGCGGCGGTGAGGAACAGGTATTGCGGGCAGGTCTCGGCATAGATGCGCAGACCCTGGTCCTGGGCGCGCCGGATCTCCGCCATCGCCTCGGCGGCCGAGACATGGACGATCAGGATCGGCACGTCGACCAGCTGCGACAGCGCGACGGCGCGGTGGGTGGCCTCGCTCTCGGCGAGGCGGGCATGGCTGACCGCATGGTATTTCGGCGCCCGCCGGCCGCCTTCGAGGAGGCGGTCGGTCAGCCAGTGGATCATGTCGTCGTTCTCGGCATGGATCATGACCAGCGCGCCCTCGCGGCGGGCGAGCGCCAGTACCTCCAGCATCTGGTGGTCCGAGAGGCGCAGGCGCTCGTAGGTCATGTAGACCTTGAAGGAGGTGAAGCCGTCGCGGATCAGCGCCGGCAGCTCCTGACCCAGCACCTGCTCGGTCGGGTCGGAGACGATGAGGTGGTAGCCGTAGTCGATGACGGCGTGCGGGCTGGCCCGCTCGTGATACTCCTGCACCACCTGCCGCAGCGACTGTCCGCGATGCTGGGCGGCGAAGGGGATGATGGTGGTGGTGCCACCGAAGGCCGCGGCCGTCGTGCCGCTGCCGAAGTCGTCGGCGCTCATCAGGCCGCCGGAGGACAGCTGGGCGATGTGACAATGGCCGTCGACGCCGCCGGGCAGCACCAGCTTGCCGGCGGCGCTGATCTCGTCGGCGCCGGGCGGCAGGTCGTCGGCGAGGGCGGCGATGCGGCCGTCGCGGATGCCGACGTCGCAGCGCACGCTGTCGCTGGCCGTGACCACTGTGCCGCCGCGGACGACGAGGTCGAAGGGTTTGCTCATCGCTGCCGCCCCTGGCGGTAGCCGAGCCGCACGGCCGTGATGGCGGCGCCGACGGCGGCGGGGGTGGGATCGACGACGGGCACGCCGAGGCTGGCCTCCAGCCCCGCGCGCTGGCGCGCCATGCCGGCGCAGCCCATGACGATGACGTCGGCGCCGTGGTCGTCGATCAGGCGGCGGCCGACCGCGGTCATGCGGCGCCTGGTCTCGCCCTCGTCGGCGAGCTGGGCGACGCCGAGTCCGATGGGGAGGTCGGCGGCGACTCGCGATTCGATGCCGAGGGCGCGGACATAGCGCCAGTGGCGGGGTATCGCGGCGGCGAGGATGGAGATGATGCCGATGGCGCTGCCGAGCGTCAGCGCGGTCAGCAGGCCGCTCTCGGCGATGCCGAAGGCTGGCTTGCTCGTAGCCTCGCGCACGGCGTGCAGGCCGGGATCGGAGAAGCAGGCAACTACGAAGGCCGAGGCGCGGTTGTCCTGCTGTTCCACCAGCCGGCAGAGGGGGGCGACAACCTCGTCGACATGGCGCTGGGTCTCGATGCCCGGCGGCCCCTCGGCGAGGGTCAGGCATTCGATCTCGGGGCCGCCGGGGCTCCGCAGCGGCGCCACGGCGGCGTCGATGGCGCGGGTTACGGCCGCGCTGCTGTTCGGATTGATGACGATGATGCGCTCGGTCATGCGCGGCCAGTGTTCCCGGATTTTCGGGGCGACGCAAACCGGGCGAGGCGGGGTTTTGCGCAAGAATGTTTCATGGGGAACATCGTCGGGAATCCCGGCACCATAAGAAAATGCAAAACGACCCCATGCATCAAAAAATCGGTTTTGTTTTTCAAAGAGATGATCGTGACCAGTTTCGGCCCGTTTCGGCCTCCGTATGACCGGATCGGCGCAAGATTCGAGGGAAGGGGCACGTAAGAGACCGATTTCGGACGACCCGCTCAGGTCAGCCGGCCGAGCGTCAGGTCGTTGCGGATGCAGCTCGTCAGGTGGCCGCCGTCCACCGTGCGCAGGGGCGGCACGGCATCCGCGCAAGCGGGTAGCGCATAGCGGCAGCGGCTGCGGAAGGCGCAGCCGGAGGGCGGCGCCAGCAGGCTCGGCATGTCGCCCTGCAGGACGACGCGCTTGCGCCGCACCGTCGGGTTGGGCACCGGGACGGCCGAGAGCAGCGCCTCAGTGTAAGGATGGCGCGGCTGCCGGAACAGCGTGCGGGTCGGCGCGATCTCGACGATGCGGCCGAGATACATCACCGCCACCCGGTCGCAGAGGTGGCCGACCACCGCCAGATCGTGGCTGATGAACAGCATGGCGAGGTCGAGCTTCTTCCGCACCTCGATCAGAAGGTTGACGATCTGCGCCTGGATCGACACGTCGAGCGCCGACAACGGCTCGTCGGCGACCAGGAAGCTCGGCTCCATGATCAGCGCCCGGGCGATGCCGATGCGCTGGCGCTGGCCGCCGGAAAACTCGTGCGGATAGCGGTCGGCATACTGCTCCGACAGCCCGACGGTCCGCAGGACCTCGGCGATGCGGGCATCGCGGGCCTTGCGATCGAGGTCCTGCCGCTGGATCGCGAGCGGGGCGCCGACGATCTGGCGCACCGTCATGCGCGGGTTGAGCGAGGCGAACGGGTCCTGGAAGATGAACTGCATGCGCGGCCGGATCGGCCGGAGCGCCCGCCGGCCGAGGTGAGTCACGTCGCGCCCCTCGAACAGGATGCGCCCGCCCGTCGGCTCGCTCATCCGCAACAGGGCGCGCCCCAGCGTGCTCTTGCCGGACCCGGACTCGCCGACGAGCCCGAGCACTTCGCCGCGGGCAATCGAGAAGGAGACATCGTCGACGGCGCGCAACACGGCGTGCCGCCGCAACAGGCCGCCGCCGAGGTGGAACCATTTGCGGAGCCCCTCGACCTCGACCAGTGGAGCCGGCGGGGCGGCGGCAAGGGCCATCGCAGTCGCGGTCATGGCCGGCTCTCCCCGGCGAACATCGGCCAGCGCCTGCAGCGGACCTGGTGATCGGACCCGGCCTCTTCGAGCGCCGGCACGGCGGCGTCGCAGGCCGGCTCCACATAGCGGCAGCGGGGGGCGAAGGCGCAGCCGGGCGGCAGGCGCAGCGGATCCGGCACGCTGCCCGGAATGGCCTCCAGCGGCTCCAGCCCGAGGCTCTCCACCTCCATCGGCGGTACCGAGTGCAACAGCCCCTGGGTATAGGGCATCAGCGGCCGCGTCATGACGGGCACGACGTCGCCCTTCTCGACGATGCGGCCCGCATACATCACCATCACCCGGTCGGCGATCTCGGCCACCACGCCGAGATTGTGGGTGACGAAGATGACGGCCATGCCGGTCGCCCGCTGCAGCTCCTTGAGCAGCTCCAGGATCTGCGCCTGAACCGTCACATCGAGGGCCGTGGTCGGCTCGTCGGCGATCAGCACCCGCGGGTTGCAGGCGAGGGCCATGGCGATCATCACGCGCTGCCGCATGCCGCCCGAGAGGTGGTGGGGATAGGCGGCGAGGCGCTGGCGCGCATCGGGGATGCCGACCTTGTCGAGCAGCTCCGCTGCCCGCGCCATCGCCGCCCGCGCGCTGGTCTGCTGATGGACGACGATCGCCTCGGCGATCTGGTCGCCGATCCGATGCACGGGATTGAGCGACGTCATCGGCTCCTGGAAGATCATCGAGATCTCGTTGCCGCGCACCATGCGCATGGCCTCGGCATCGAGCGTGAGGAGGTCGCGGGTGCGCCCGTCGCCGCCGGTGAAGAGCACGCTGCCGCCGATGCGCACCTGCGACGCCGCCGGCGTGAGCCGCATGATGGCGAGGCTCGTCACGCTCTTGCCGGAGCCGGATTCGCCGACGAGCGCCAGCGTCTCGCCGGCCCGCAGCCGGAACGACACGTCGGACACGGCATGCAGGGGCCCGTCGTCGGTGGCAAAGGCGACCGAGAGGTTGCGCACGTCGAGCACCGCTTCCGTGATCTGGGCGACATGGCCGGTCAAGGCGTGGGTCAGCGGGCGGGCGGGATGCGCGGTCGCTTTCATGGGGGGGCAAGTGGCAGAGAAGGATTCCGGCACGCGCAGACGCGGAGATTGGCCGAGACGCGTTCGATGCCTCGCTTGCAGGGGCGCGCTGCGCGCGCCCGACGAGCGACGAAACCCGGACAGCCGAGCACCGGCGCCACCGGCGCGCGCAGCGCGCCCCTACAAGGAACGGACAGAAGACTGCGACGCTGGCTCGCGATATCACATTTGAGTTTGTCACCCCCGCGAAAGCGGGGGTCCAGGGCAAGTAACGGAGCGGCTCCCCTGGACCCCCGCTTTCGCGGGGGTGACAATATAAGTGCGTCGCGAGATACGAACGCATGCTTAGAGAGGATCGGCATCGCGCGCGCCCTCAGTTCAGATCCAACCGCGCGTCGAGGGCGTCGCGCAGGCCGTCGCCGACGAAATTGAAGCTCGTCACCGCGAGCGTGATCATGAGGCCCGGGAAGATCGCCAGCCAGGGCGCGGAGCCCAGATATTGCTGGGCGTTGTTCAGCATGTTGCCCCAGCTCGCCAGCGGCGGCTGGATGCCATAGCCGAGAAAGCTCACATAGGCCTCCAGCAGGATGGCGCGGGCCACGGTGAGCGTCCCCGCCACGATGATCGGACCGATGGCGTTCGGCAGCAGCTCGCGAAACATCACGTAGCGGCCCGAGGCGCCCAGCATCTCCGCGGCGAGGATGAAGTCGCGCTCGCGCAGCGACCGGACCTGGCCCTGCACCACGCGCGCGACCTCCATCCAGCTGGTGGCGGCGACGATCAGCGTGACCGTCACCACGCCAGGCTGGATGAAGGCGGCGAGGACGAGCAGCAGGAAGATCTGCGGGAAGCACAGCATGGCGTCGACGAAGCGCATGAGCGCGACGCCGATCGCCTTGCCGTAGTAGCCGGCGCTGATGCCGATGACGGTGCCGAAGGCCGTGCTCACGAGCATGGCGGCAAAGCCGATCGTGAGGGAGATGCGGCCCGCCATCAGCAGCCGCACCAACAGGTCGCGGCCGAGCGGGTCGGTGCCGAACAGGTGGCCGCCGACGAGGGGCGGCGCGAAGCGGTTGCGGATGTCGATGTGCAGCTGGTCGAACGGTATCAGCCACGGCCCCGCGATGCTCGCCAGCACCAGCAGCACGATGGCCGCGATGCCGAAGAGGGCGAGCCGGTGCCGGCGGAAGCGGCGCCAAGCGCGGCTCCCGCTTCTCGCGGCCGGCGCAGTGGCGGGGAGGGCGACGGTCGACATGGCTCTTCTCAGGTGAGGCGGATGCGGGGATCGGCGGAGGCCGCGAGCAGATCGGCGACGAGGTTGCCGAGCACGGCCAGCAGCGCGGAAAACATGAGGATGCCCATCACCACCGGATAATCGCGGTAGCCGAGCGAATCGAGCAGCAGGCGTCCCATCCCCGGCCAGGTGAAGACGGTCTCGGTGACGAGGGCGCCGCCGAGCAGCGTCGGGATCTCCACGCCCGCGAGCGCGATCATCGGCAGCAGCGCATTGCGCAGGGCATGATGCAGGAGCACGGTGCGCTGCGGCAGGCCCTTGGCGCGCGCGGTGCGGATGAAATCCTGATTGATCACGTCGAGCATGGAGGCGCGCATGTAGCGGCTCCAGATCGCCACCTCGACCAGCGCCAGAACGACGGCCGGCGCGATCAGGTGATGCAGATAGTCGAGGAACCCGCCGCCGCCGCCGATGGTGGTGCGGTTGCCG
>DATIXH010000271.1:0-3385 GCA_035518775.1 Candidatus Acidiferrum sp. | reverse complement strand
CCCGGCTGCAGCACGATGTCGCTGACCTGCTCGGGTGCCGCATAGAGTCGATAGAGCGCACCCTCGGTATAGGGATAGACCTGGACGGCGTTGATGTAGCCGTGCGCGCTCGGTTCCTGCAGCGCCGCCTTGTTCGCGGCATCCACCCGAACCGTCGGCGGCCGCTTGTCGGACTTCACTGCCGATGGCGGCGGCTGAAGCTGGCCCGGCAGTGGAAGCGGCGTGGGAATCGCCACGACCTCGACCGGCTTCGGCGGTTCCGGCTCCGCAACGGCTGGCTGGAAGCTGTCGCGGTCATAGGCAATCGCGGGCGGCCGTGCCCTGCCGGCGCAGGCGGCAAGCGCCACGGCGGCGACGGACAGGATAAGAATAGCGCGGACCGAGAGAGTGCGGTTCATTGGGCTGTCCTCCCTGCAGGGACTGTTGCGGTATCGAGCTCGCGCGACCAGGCGATGCCGTTGACGTAGAGGCCAAGGGGGTTCTTCCTCAGCACCTCGGCGGTGTGCGGCGGCTGGATGACGGTGGTGAGGATGGCGGTCCAGCGTGTCGTGCTGGCAAGGCTGCCGCGCTCGTAGCTCTCTTCGGTCCACTTCACCTGGAAGGAGGAATCGGACGCACGCACAACGCTGGTCACCTGGACCGAGGCACTCCGCATACCGACCGCCGTGAAGGGGTCGCTGGCGCGGGCATAGTCATTGAGGAAGAGTGCTGCACGGTCCGTGGCGAAGTCGTAGGCTTCGAGCCAGTTCTGGCGAACCAGCACCGGATCGATGGAGAGCGAGCGCACATTGGCAATGAAGCGGGCGAGATACCAGGCGATCTGCGCATCGTTAGGCTGGTAGGACTCGATGGCCGGCCCGACTGCGCGCACCTCGCCCAGCTTGTCGACCTCGACGACGTAGGGTATCACGCGGCTTTGCGCAGACTGCCAGACCATGCCGCCTGAGAGGCCGACGCTCAGCGTCAGGCAGCCGAATGCCATCATCCGCCAGTTGCGCGCCTGGACACGTGACGAACCGATCCGCTCGTCCCAAAGCTGGGCCGCCCTCTGATAGGGAGTCACGGGCTCGGGCGTCTGGCCGTAGCGCTGGAGAGTTCGTTTGAACTTCATGCGGTTCAGTCCTCCCTATTCCTAAGGTCGGGGTTGGCGGCGGCACCGGCCTTGTCGCCGTCCTTGATCGCTTCTGCGGTGTTGTGGCGATGCATGCGGAAGGCCTGCTCGGCACGCAGGCGCTTCGCCCATTGCGGAGCGCTGTCAGTAGCGCCAACGGCTGATGCCGATGCGCCGGATGCAGAGGCACCGGCACTTGAGCCGCCGCCGGTGGCGCGCCAGGCGGATTCCCGTCCAGCCGCAGCATCCTGAGACAGGGAAACGGCCGTGCGGCTTGCCACGGAGCGTGCGCGTTGGGCGACCGCGCCGACACCGGCGCGCGCGACGCCGCCAAGGCCAGCGGCAACACCGGCCATGCCGGTTCCGCCCGACGTGGCTTCCCCAAGCTGGTAGGCGGTCGACGCGGCTGATCCCATGGCCGTGCCGGCGCGGATCGCCGCGAGGCCGCCGGAACCAACGGCGCCGAGCGCGCGAGCTCCGCCTACCGTAGCACCGCCCGCCAGCATTGCTGCGCCCGCGGCCGCTCCGGCCGTGCCGATCGCAGCGCCGGCACCAAGTTGTGGTGCGCCGGAGACAAGGCCGGAGGCGATGCCCGGACCGAATATGCCGAGACCGAACAGCGAGAGGGACGCCAGCACCAGCGACATGGCCTGGCCGATGTCGGGCTCCTGTCCCTGGAGCGCGGTGATGAACTCGCCGAAGAAGCTCGAGCCGATGCCGACGATGACCGCCAGCACCATCACCTTGATGCCGGACGAGACGACGTTGCCGAGGACGCGCTCGGCGAGGAACGAGGTCTTGTTCCAGAGCGCGAAGGGGACCAGGACGAAGCCAGCGAGCGTCGTCAGCTTGAACTCCAGGATGGTGATGAAGAGCTGCACCGCCAGAATGAAGAAGGCGATGATCACGATGATCCAGGCGATCAGCAGCACGGCGATGGTCAGGAAGTTGTCGAAGAAGCTGGTGAAGCCCATGAGGTCGCTGACCTGATGGAGGAGCGGCCAGGCGGCCTCGAATCCCGTGCCGGCGAGGCGGCCGGGTTTGAGGAGGTCGGCGGCGGTCAGGCTGTTGGCGGTGGCCTGGAGCCCGAGACCCGCGAACGAGCGGTAGATGACGTCGGCCAGCCTGCTGAAGTTGTTCAGGATGAGCGCGAAGACGCCGACATAGAGCACCTTCTTGATGAGGCGGCCGAAGACGTTGGCTTCGCCATCCATGGCCCAGAACAGGCCCGTCAGCGTGATGTCGATACCGATCAGGATGGTGGTGAGAAACGCGACATCGCTGGTCAGGAGCCAGAACCCGCTATCGATGTAGCGGATGAACGTCTCCATGAAGCGGTCGATGACGTTGAGATCGCCCATGTCGCGAAGCTCTCTCTCCTCGGCCTTTCTGGCGCCCCGCCGCTAACGCGGCGTGTAGGCCGTGCCTGTGCCGAGGAAGCGCGCGGTCGCCGCGCGCGCGGCTTCTTCCGCCTGCGCCCTGCGCGCCTGGTCCAGCGCTTCCGAGCGGTACTGCGCGGCCATCAGGTTCTGGATCTGGAGCTGCTGCTTGGTGGAAAGGGCGAGCAGCTGGTTGGTGGCCTGCTGCGCCTGCAGGCTCCCTACCGCGCCCTGCGAGGCCATCACCAGTTCCGACAAGGTGGCGCCATCGGCCTGGACGTTCTCGACCACCTGCGCCTGTATCCGCATGGTCTGGTGGTACGCGCTCATCGAGTTGCGCCAGCGGGTTCGGGCGTCGGCCACGAACTGATCGGTCGTCACCGCGGCGTCATATTGTTCGGGGAACTGCTGCCGGAACGCGGTGTCGGTGGCGCTGACCTCGAAGGCGATGCCTTCGGCCTGGATCATCAGCCCATCGATGCGCTGCAGCGCCCCGGTGATCTGGCCGAGCGACGAATAGTCGAGGCGCTGAAGGTTCTTCGCCATGTTCTGCAACATGGTCGCTTCGTTCTGAAGCGACTGGATCTGGTTGTTGATCTGCTCCAGGGCGCGGGCCGCCTGAAGGATGTTCTGGGCAAAGTTCGAAGGATCGAACACGGTGATAGCCGCGGCCGGCGGAACCAAGCCGGCAATGGGCAGCGCGGATAGCGACGTGGCGACGAGCGCCACTGCGAGAGTGCGGCGGATCATGATGTTTTCTCCGGTGCGGGGTTGGGAAAATCGCTGAGCAGCGCGGCGGCCCAATCGAGGCCACTCGCTTCCAGGAAGGCGGCGGTGAAGCGGTCAGAACCGTGCTCGGCCAGCACACGATCGATGAGAGTTTGATCGGCCGGCG
>DATIXH010000270.1:0-13099 GCA_035518775.1 Candidatus Acidiferrum sp. | reverse complement strand
CGCTCGCTCTGCATGAATCCGAAGGTGATGCTGTTCGACGAGCCGACCTCGGCCCTCGATCCCGAGATGATCAAGGAGGTGCTGGAGGTGATGATCGAGCTGGCGCGCTCGGGCATGACCATGATCTGCGTCACCCACGAGATGGGCTTCGCCCGCACGGTCGCCAACCGCGTGATCTTCATGGACCGCGGCGAGATCATCGAGGAGAACGAGCCGGAGGAGTTCTTCAAGAACCCGCGCTCGGACCGCACCAAGCTGTTCCTCAGCCAGATCCTGCACCACTGATGCGCCACGCCGGCGCGGCGGCGCTCGACCGGCTCGGCGGCCTGCTGCAGGAGGTGCGCCGGCGGCATCCGCAGCTGCGGGAGCGCAAGCGCGGCGCGTTCTATCGCGGCGGCCAGGGCTGGCTGCATTTTCACGAGGACCCCGCCGGCCTGTTCGCCGACCTGAAGCAGGGCCGAGAATGGACGCGGTTTCCGGTGAACGGGGCAACCGAGCATAAGGCGCTGCTGGAGCGCCTCGCGGAAACGCTGACGCCGTGACGTAGGTGCGACCGGCAGGTCGCCCGGGACGGGTGCGGCGGACCGGCGGGCGAGCTGCCGGTTGCCCCTGCAGACGAGGTTGGGCTAGTTGCTCGTCACCAGCGTCGAGAACCGCACGGGGATCAGTTCCTTCGTCCGGGTGCGGCCGCCAGCATCCTTCTCGACCAGCAGCAGCTGCTGCGCATCTTCGATCCCCGCGGGAATGATCATGCGGCCGCTCGGCTTGAGTTGCGTCAGCAGCGAGGCAGGGATCAGGTCGGGCGCCGCGGTGACGATCATCTTGTCGAATGGCGCCTGCTGCACCCACCCGGCCGAGCCGTCGCCGATCTTGTACTCGATGTTCTTGTAACCGAGGCGGGTGAGCCGCTTGCGCGCGTCGGCGGCCAGTTCCTCGATGATCTCGACGGTGAATACGGTCTTCACGAGCTCGGCGAGGATGGCCGACTGGTAGCCGAGGCCGGTGCCGACCTCCAGCACCTTGTCCTCCGGCTGCAGGTCGAGCATGTCCGTCATGAGCGCGACGATGAAGGGCTGCGAGATCGTCTTCTCGTAGCCGATCGGCAGCGGCGAATCGATATAGGCGAGATGACGAAGCTCCGCGGGCACGAATTCGTGCCGCGGCACCTTGCGCATGACCGCCATCACGCGCTCGCTGAACGCCGGGCGCCCCACGCGATCCGCCGACATCTCCGCATAGGCGGCGATGATGCCGGCCATCTCCTCGCGCGCTTCGCTGAAATAGGCGTCGCTCATCGCTGTACCCGTGCGAGAGACCGATGGAATTGTGCCGCGCCGCGCGAGCCCTGCCAACGTCAAACTGGCGCGGCGGTCGCGACTGGTTTTCGTTTGCTCAGGGCAGCCGTGGCTCGCGATGCGCCGGGATCAGGCCGGCGAGGCGCGGGTCGTCGATCAGCTTGCGCTCCTGGTGGTAGGGCACGAAGCCGCAGCGCTGGTAGGTGCGGATCGCCTTCGGGTGGTCGAGCGTGCAGGTATTGACGGTCAGGCGCTTGGGGCCGTACTGCCACGCCTGATCGACGGCCCAGTTCATGAGATAGGGCCCGAAGCCGCGGCCGACGAACTGCGGGAAGATGCCGAAGTAGGCGACGTCGATATCGGGCTCGGGGCGCCGGTCGAGCTCGACATAGCCCGCGGGCTCGCCGTTCACGTAGAGCACGTAGACCTCGACCTTCGGGTCCTGGACGGCCGCGCGCAGGGCCTCGTCATCGAGCCGGCGGCGGGCATACCAGAACCAGGGCTCGCCCACGGAATTGTAGAGATAGCGGTAGAATCCAACCGATGGCACATCGACTCGCATCAGCGCCAGTCGTCCGGCCGGCGTCGGGATCGTCGGGCGCACCGGCCGCTCCGTCATCTGCAGATAGGTGATGACGACCTCGATCTGCCTGGCGGAGGGATCGTTCTCGCCGCTGTCCAGCCAGCGGGCCATGGTGAGGCGCGGCTGCACGGCGTAGCCGACGCGCACGTAGAAATCGCGCACGGCCGCGTTGGTGTCGCGGATCATCAGCTGCGACTTGCGAATGCGCTGGCCGGACAGCCATGCTTCGGCGTGGCGCACGAGGGTCCGGCCGAAGCCGAGCTTGCGGAATTCGGGCGCCACCGCCAGCCGGTAGAGCCAGCCGCGATGGCCGTCATGGCCGGTCATGATGGTGCCGACCAGCCGCTCGCCGCGGTAGCCGAGGAACAGCGTAGCATTGGGCGAGGCCTGCACGAGCGCGATGTCCTGAGCGGGATCGTTGTAGGGCACGTTGAGGCCGCAGGCATCCCACAGCCCCACCACCTCGCTGAAGGCGTTCTCGGCGTAGGGGACGATCTTCACGGCTCGACCGGCGTGTCGCCGGGGCGGCCCCATTCGGACCAGGAGCCGTCATAGAGCGCGACGTCCGGATGCCCGATCAGATGCAATGCCAGCGCGAGCACCGCCGCGGTGACGCCCGATCCGCAACTGGTCACGACCGGTTTCGACAGGTCGACGCCGGCCTTGCGGAAGCGGTCGGCGAGGGCCGCCGCCGGCAGCAGGGTCTTCGCCTTGGGGTCGAGCAGGTCGGTGTAGGGAACGCTGCGGCTGCCGGGGATGTGGCCGCTGCGCAGCCCCTGCCGCGGCTCCTTCTCGCTGCCGGCGAAGCGGCCGGCGGAGCGGGCGTCGACCACCTGCTCGCGCTTGCCGGTGAGGTTGCCCTTCATCTGCGCGAGGTCGCGCACCATCAGGTTGTTGTAGCGGGCGGTGAAGTGACGCTCGCGCGGCTGCGGCGTGCGGTCCTCGGTCGGCCGCCCTTCGGCGATCCACTTCGGCAGGCCGCCGTCGAGAACGGCGATGTCCTTGTGGCCGAAGACGCGGAACATCCACCACACGCGCGCCGCGCTCATGAGGCCGAGCTGGTCGTAGACGACGATGCGGTTGCCGTCGCCGAGCCCGAGCTTGCGCACGCGCGCCGCGAACTTCTCCGGGCTCGGCAGCATGTGCGGCAGGTCGCTCTCGGTGTCGGCGATCTCGTCGATATCGAAGAACACGGCGCCCGGGATGTGGCTCGCCTCGTACTCGACGCGGCCGTTCTTGCCCTGCGCCGGCAGATACCAGCTGGCATCGACGACGCGCAGGTCGGGCGCGTCCAGATGCTGGGCCAGCCACTCCGTGCTGACGAGGCTCTCGGGGTGGGCGTAACTCATGCGCCCGCAAACGCCAGGTTGATGCGCCGGTTCTGGCGGCCCTTGTTCTCTATCTTCGTGACCTCGACGCGGCCGATCTCGCCGGTGCGCGCCACATGGGTGCCGCCGCAGGGCTGCAGGTCCGTGCCTTCGATGTCGAGCAGCCGCACGCGACCCTGGCCGCTCGGCGGCTTCACCGACATCGTGCGCACGAGATCGGGCGTGGCCGCCAGCTCCTCGTCGGTGATCCAGCGGGGACGCACGGGGTGGTCCTCCTGGATCAGCCGGTTGAGCTCCGCCGTGATGTGCTCCTTGTCGAGCTGGGTGTTCGGCAGGTTGAAATCGAGCCGGCCCTTGCCGTCGCTCACCTGGCCGCCGGTGACGTCGCCGGTCACCACCGCGCACAGCAGATGCAGGCAGGTATGCATGCGCATCAGCCGGTGCCGCCTGTCCCAGTCGATCTCGGCGGTGACGGCCGTGCCGGGGGCGGGCAGGGCGGTGCCCTCCGCCGGAATGTGCAGGACGTCGTCCGGCCCGTCGCCCTTCTTGGTATCGACGATCACGATCGGCGAGCCGCTGGCCGGGATGAGCACGCCGATGTCGCCCGGCTGCCCCCCGCTCTCGGCGTAGAACACCGTGCGGTCGAGGCGGATGCCGCCCGCGTCGGCCGCGACGACCGTGGCGGCACAGGATTTGGCATAGGCATTGTCGCGAAAGACGAGTTCGGTCATCGCTGCCTCCCCTGCTACGCGAGCCACGCGGGCACGGGCAGATTCTTCGAGCGCAGGAACGTCGGATTGAACAGCTTGCTCTGGTAGCGAGTGCCGTAGTCGGCCAGGATCGTCACGACGGTCTTGCCGGGTCCCAGCTCGCGCGCCAGGCGGATGGCGCCGGCCACGTTGATGCCGCTGGAGCCGCCCAGGCAAAGGCCTTCTTCCTTCAGGAGATCGAAGATGATCGGCAGCGCTTCCTCGTCGGGGATCTGGTATGGCAGGTCCACCGGCGTCCCCTCGACGTTCTTGGTGATGCGGCCCTGGCCGATGCCCTCGGTGATCGAGCTGCCTTCGGCCTTCAGCTCGCCATTCCTGAAGTAATTGTAGAGCGCGGCGCCCATGGGATCGGCGAGGCCGATGCGAATCTGCGGATTGCGTTCCTTGAGGAAGATGCTGACGCCCGAGAGCGTGCCGCCGGTGCCGATGGCGCAGATGAAGCCGTCGACCTTGCCGTCGGTCTGCTGCCAGATCTCCGGGCCGGTCGTGGTGTAGTGGCCATTGCGGTTGGCGAGGTTGTCCCACTGGTTGGCCCACAGCACGCCCCTTGGCTCGCGGGCGGCCAGCTCCTTGGCCAGCCGCTCCGAGACGTGGACGTAGTTCTCGGGGTTCTTGTAGGGCACCGCCGGCACCTCCCGCAGCTCGGCGCCGATCAGCCGCAAGGTGTCCTTCTTCTCCTGCGACTGGGTTTCCGGGATCACGATTACCGTGCGGTAACCGCGGGCATTACCGACCAGCGCCAGGCCGATGCCGGTATTGCCGGCCGTACCCTCGACGATGACGCCGCCGGGCTTGAGCAGGCCCCTGGCTTCCGCGTCCTTGATGATCGCGAGCGCCGCGCGGTCCTTCACGGACCCCCCGGGATTGAGGAATTCGGCCTTGCCGAGGATGGTGCATCCCGTGAGTTCCGAGGCCTTGCGCAGCTTGATGAGCGGCGTATTGCCGACCGTAGCGATGAAACCGTCGCGGATGTTCATGGCCGATGCTGCTGGGTTGTTAAGACGGCAGACTAGCCGCCCAACCACCGTCGCCGCAAGGAGTCGCGGTTCAGCAGCAGCCATTGCAGCGCGATCAGGGTGGGGGCATTGCCGATCCGGCCGTCCTCCAGGCGCGCCCGCGCCTCGGCGAAGGGCACCACCTCGACCCGGATGTCCTCGTGCTCCTCCGGCAGGCCGTGGATGCCGCCGAGCCCGCGGCTGTCGACCCGGCCGCAGAACAGCCGGATGCTCTCGCTCGTGCCCCCGGGGCTGGCGAGATAGTGGCAGATCGGCAGCAGATCGAGGATCTCGCAGCGGGCCTCCTCCTGCGCCTCGCGCCGAGCCACCGCCTCCGGCGTCTCGCCCTCGTCGATGATGCCGGCGACCACCTCCAGCTGCCACATGGGCATGCCGGCCGCCGCGGCGCCGATGCGGAACTGCTCGATCATGACGACGGCGTCGCGCTCGGGGTCGTAGGGCAACACGACCACCGCATGGCCGCGCTCGAACACTTCGCGCGTGACCTCGCCGCTCCAGCCGCCGGCGAACAGGCGGTGGCGGAAGCGATAGCGATCGATGCGGAAATAGCCCTGGAACGGGGTCGTCTTCTCGATCAGCTGGAAATCCTGGTCGGTCATGCGGGCGGTCCTTCGCTCGTGATCGGCGGCGTTGACAATAGGAGATGCCGCAGGCTTCGTCAGGCTGCAACCCATGCATGGCAGGGACGAGGAGCGCGACGATGGCCGCCGGATTTGAGAAGCTCACATTCCCGGGCTCGCAGGGGGCGACGCTGGCGGGCCGACTGGAACTGCCGGAGGGCGAGCCGCGCGCCTTCGCCCTGTTCGCCCACTGCTTCACCTGCACGAAAGACATCTTCGCCGCCGGCCGCATCGCCGAAGGGCTGGCGCGCCACGGCATCGCCGTGCTGCGCTTCGACTTCACTGGCCTCGGCGCCAGCGGTGGCGATTTCGCTCATACCAACTTCACGTCCAACGTCGAGGATCTCGTGAAGGCCGCCGACTTTCTGCGCGACAACTACATGGCGCCGAAGATTCTGATCGGTCACAGCCTCGGCGGGGCGGCCGTGCTGGCCGCGGCGCACCGGGTGCCCGAGGCGGCCGCCGTCGCGACCATCGCTGCGCCCGCCGATCCTGCCCATGTCGCCCACCTCTTCACCGACAAGCGCGCGGAGATCGAAGCCAAGGGCGAGGCGGACGTGCTGCTCGCGGGCAGGCCGTTCCGCATCCGCAAGCAGTTCCTCGACGACGTCGCCAACCAGAACAGTGCCGCCAAGCTGGCGCAACTCGGCAAGGCGCTGCTGATCTTTCACGCGCCGCGCGACCAGACCGTCGGCATCGAGAATGCCGGCGCGATCTTCCAGGCGGCCAGGCACCCCAAGAGCTTCGTCTCGCTGGACGATGCCGACCACCTTCTGACGCGGCGGGCGGACGCCATCTACGTCGCCGACGTCCTGGCGGCCTGGGCCGACCGCTATATCGGTGCCGCCGAGAAGCGCTTGCCGGAACCGATCGCGCCGGAGGAGGGCACCGTCGTCGTGAGCGAACGCGGCGCCGATGCGGCCCGCGGCATCAGCCGGCTGGCGCAGGACATCCTCGTCGGCCATCACCGCCTCGCGGCCGACGAGCCGACGGAGGCCGGCGGCAGCGACCTCGGGCCCAATCCCTATGATCTCCTGTTGGCGGCGCTCGGCGCCTGCACCTCCATGACCCTGCGGCTCTACGCCGATCACAAGCAATGGCCGCTGGAGCGCACGACGGTCCGTCTGACGCACGAGAAGATCCACGCCGCGGACTGCGCGGATTGCGAGACCCGGGAGGGCAAGATCGACCAGATCGAGCGCAATATCGAGATCGCCGGCCCGCTCGACCCGCAGCAGCGGCAGCGCCTGCTGGAGATCGCCGAGAAATGCCCCGTGCACCGCACCCTGCATTCGGAGATCAAGATTAGGTCGCGGCTGGCCGGCTGAGCGGTGCGTTTGCGGGCCCCTGCAGCTCTGTGTAGATTTCGGTTGCCCGCACAAAGAACGGGCGCACAGGGAGGAGCAGGGCGTTCATGGAATCCAAGTTTCCGCATCTCTTCACGCCGGTGAAGCTCGGCTCGCTCGAGCTGAAGAACCGCATCGTCTTCGGCGCCCATACGGCCAACATGAGTCACGAGGGGCTGCCGGGCGACCGCCACTTCGGCTACTACCGCGAGCGCGCCCGCGGCGGCGCCGCCATGATCGTGGTCGAGCCGGCGCCGGTGCATCGCACGGCCGTGCTCATCCGCGGCAACTTCCTGGCCGAGAACGACGCGGTGATCCCGCATTTCCGCCGCATCACCGACGAGTGCCACAAGCATGGCACGGTGATGATGCACCAGGCCTATCACGTCGGCGGCCATGGCGATCAGGACAACTCCTGGGAGCCGTACTGGTCGCCCTCAGGCGTTCCGTCGTTCCACGATCAGTGGGGCAGCCATGCCATGACCGAGGCGGAGATCGAGGAGCTGATCGCCGCGTTCGTGGCCGCCGCACGCCGTGACCGCGAATCCGGCTTCGACGGCACCGATCTCTTTGCCGGCTACAACTGCCTGATCGACCAGTTCTGGTCGCCGCTCACCAACAAGCGCGACGACAAGTGGGGCGGGAGCTTCGAGAACCGCCTGCGCTTCTCCGTGGAGATCTGCCAGCGGATCCGCAAGACCTGCGGCGACCGCTTCATCATCGGCATGACCATCTCGGGCGCCGAGCCCTATCCGGGCGGCCTCTCGATCGCCGACAAGCAGGAGATCGTCGCCTATCTCGATAGCCGCGGCCTCGTCGACTACTTCTCCTGCGGCACCGGCAGCTATCTCAATCAGTTCTCGAAGATCGTGCCGTCCTTCCACTACGCCATGTTCCTCGGCACCGATGACGCCGCCAAGTTCAAGGAGGTGGTGAAGCATGCCCGCGTCACCGCCGAGGCGCGGGTGAAGACGCCGGAGAATGCCGAGAAGGTGATCGCCGCGGGCAAGGCCGACATGGTCAGCATCGTGCGCGGCCAGATCGCCGATCCCCATCTCGCCAACAAGGCGAAGGAGGGGCGGCCAGAAGACATCCGGCCCTGCATCTCCTGCAACCAGCTCTGCCTCGGCCGCCGCCTGCGCGACTACTGGGTGTCCTGCATCTCCAACCCGTCGGTGGCTCGCGAATATAAGTGGGACGGCGACTCAACCCCGCCCGCCGCGAAGCCGCGCCATGTGCTCGTGGTCGGCGGCGGGCCGGCCGGGCTCGAGGTGGCGCGCGTCGCCGCCGCCCGGGGCCATCGCGTCACCCTCGTGGAGAAGGCGGGCGAGCTGGGCGGCCAGTTCCGCCTCGCCGCCGGCCAGCCGGAGCGCGGCGAGATCGGCGCCCTGCTGCACTGGTACCGCGGCCAGCTGCAGAAGCTGCAGGTCCAGGTGCAGCTGCGGACGGAGATGAGCGCGGCCGACGTGAAGGCGGCCGGCGCGGACGCCGTTGTCCTCTGCACCGGCTCCAATCCGTCGCGCGACGGCTTCCAGCGCAGCTTCCCCCACATGGCCAAGCTGCCCGGCGCGGAGCAGGACAATGTCTGCACCGCCCACGACGTGCTCGAGGGCAAGGTGACGCCGGGCACGCGGGTGCTCCTGCTCGACGATATCAACGGCTGGTGGCCGGCCAGCGGCACGGCTTTGCACCTGGCGCAGCAGCGGCATCAGGTGACGGTGGTGACGGCGGCCGAGAAGGCCGGCGCCGCCCTCGACCTCAGCCACACCGGCGACACGCTGCGCGAGCGATTCGCGAAGTTCGGCGTCGAAGTGCTGCTGGCGACCGCGCTGTCGGAATGGAAGGGCACGACGGCGAAGCTCATGAGCCTCTACACCGGCGAGACCGAGGAGCGCGAGTTCGACAGCCTCGTCCTCGCCACCACCAACACGCCGGAGGACCGGCTCACCAAGGCGCTGGCGGGCGCCGGCCTGGAAGTCCACGCCATCGGCGACACGGTCGCCGCCCGCTCGGCCTCGATGGCGTTCTACGAGGGAAGAAAGCTAGCATTGACGTTGTAGGGGCGGCCCCGTGTGGCCGCCTTCGCGCCACGGCGTCCGGCGGCGGGGGGCGATCACACGGGGTCGCCCCTACATGTCGGCTAATGTTCCCGGCCCGCGCGCCACTGGTGGTAGGCAAGGCGGGCCGATGTGGCCAACCCGATGAACGGGCCGGCGCCATGGCTCGCGGCCTTGGGAAAGGCGCTGAGATCGCGCACCAGCTCGTTGTCGTGGCCGAGCGCGTAGTCCGCAATGGCACGGCCGGCGAAGGTGCCCTTCGGCACCCCGACGCCGTTGCAGCAGACGGATGCCAGGACGCCCGGCGCCAGCTCGCCCCAATAGGGGGCAGAGTTGCGCGACAGGCAGACGAAGCCACCCCAGGTGCGCGCGATCTGCGGCTCGCCCAGCTGCGGGAACCGCGCCTTGAGCGCGTCGATGTGGCTGCGGCGGGCGCGGGCCAGCTCGCCGTCGCTCATCCCGGTGTCGCCGCCGTAGCGGAAGCAGTTGCGCATCATCAGGCGGTTGTCGGCCGTGCGCCGCACCGTCGAGCCCATGCGGATGGAGCAGGTGACGCCCCAGTTCTCGTCGCTGCCCATGGTTGCGAGCTGCCGGTCGGTCAGCGGCTTGGTGAGGCTGGCGTAGGTGACCAAGCGGACCAGGTGGCGCTCCAGGAAGCCCCAGCCGTCGGTGAAGCCGTTGGTGGCCAGGATCAGCTTGGGCGTGGCGATCTCGCCGCCGGGCGTGCGCAGCCGGTGGGGAGGGCCATAGTCGATGTCGGTGATCGGCGACTCCTCGTAGAAGTCGACGTTCGCGGGCAACGAGTAGGCGAGGCCGCGCACCAGCGCCGCCGGGTTCATGAGGATCGTGCCCGGCTGGTGGACGGCCGCCGTGTAGTAGGACGTCCCCAAGCGCTCGGCGATCTGTGCGCGCGAGAGGACCTCGTGGGGCAGGTCGAGAGCCTTCGACAGATCGACGATCGGCTTCGTGCCGCGAACGCCGGCCGGGGTCGCCGCCACCCGATACTGGCCGCGAGCCTGCCAGTCGCAGCGGATCTGGTGCTTCTCCACCAGCTCCTGCAGCCAGCCGATGGCGAACCGGTTGAGGCGCAGGATGCGACGGTTCGCGTCCTGAGCATGGCCGGCGTCCACATTGTGCGGCACGTCGATGATGAAGCCGGCGTTGCGGCCCGAGGCGCCCATACCCGCGCGCTGCGCTTCGATCAGGATGATGCGGCTGTGGGGGGCGAGTTCGCCGAGCCGCCGCGCCGCGGCAACGCCCGTGAACCCGGCGCCGACGACGACCCAGTCGGCCTTCTGCGAACCGGCCAGGCGCCGCACCGGCGGCGCCTCCGGCAAGATCTCATACCACCCGCTCGGCCGCGGGTCCCTGGGAAGGACGCTGATGTGCATGACGGTGACTCGGGAGGAAGCTCTCAGCTGGTGGCGGATGGCCCGATGCCGTTCATCTGCCGCCCGCTCTAGACATAGGGCGCGCCGCCTTCGCGCGTGCGCCGGTCGACGTAGGCATCCATCTCCTCGGCGATCGCCGGATCGAGCTGCGGCTGCTCGTAGTCGGCCAGCAGCTGCTTCCAGAGTCGGGTCGCCCGGTGCGTCGCGTCGACGGAGCCGGACGCCTCCCATTGCTGGAAGTTCCGCCAGTCCGACAGCAGCGGCGTGTAGAAGGCGGTCTCGTAGCGTTCGATCGTATGCTGCACGCCGAAGAAATGGCCGCCATGTCCGGCTTCGCGGATGGCGTCGATCGCCAGCGTCGCATCGTCGACGACCGTGGGCGTGAAGAACTCGGCCATGATCTGCAGCATCTCGGCGTCGATGATGTACTTTTCATAGGACGCGACCAGCCCGCCCTCGAGCCAGCCGACGCCGTGGAGCAGCATGTTCGTGCCCCCCATCAGCGCGCCCCAGATCGACATGGCGCCCTCGTAGGTCGCCTGCGCGTCCGGCCAGACCGACGCGTTCGTGTTGGAGGAGCGATAGGGCATGCTGTAGCGCCGCGCCATCTGCCCGCCGATCAGGCACGCCTTGATGTATTCGGGCGTGCCGAAGGCCGGCGCGCCGCTGCGCATGTCGACGTTGGAGGTGAATCCGCCATAGATGAGCGGCGCGCCCGGCCGCGCGATCTGCGAGAGCGTGATGGCGGCCAGCGCTTCGGCATTCTGCTGGGCGATGGCGCCCGCGATCGTCACCGGCGCCATGGCGCCCAGCAGGGTGAAGGGCGTGATGCACAGCGCCTGGTTCCGCTGGGCGAAGCCGATCACGCCCCAGGCCATGGCGCCGTCGAGCTGCATCGGCGAGTTCGTGTTGATGACCGAGTAGTAGCTGGGCTCGCGCAGCATCTGCTCGCGCGAGACGCCGCGCGCCATGCGCACGAGCTCGAACACATCCTCGATGCGCTGGGGCGTGATGGTAGAGCCGAAGGGAACCTTGTCGGAGTGCGTCAGGAGCGCCCTGGCCATCACCATATGGCGGATCGGCACCGGCACGTCCTGCGGCTCCGGCGCCGAGCCGGCCATGAAGTGCACGATGTTCAGGCTCTGCGCGAGCTTCACCAGTTCGGTGAAGTCGGCGAGCGTCCCGGTCCGGCGGCCGCGCTCGAGATCGTGAGCATAGGGCGGTCCGCCGACGGTGCCGAAATTCACGTGGTTGCCGCCCATGACGATATCGTGGGCGGGGTTGCGGGCATGGAGCGTGAATTTCGCGGGTACCGTGGTCAGCGCCTGTTCCACCAGCCCGCTCTCGAACTTCACGATCTGGCTGGCTTCGTCGACGTCGGCGCCGGCCTGCCGCAGGATGCGGCGCGCCTCGGACAAGAGCACCTTCATGCCGATCTCTTTCAGGATCTTGAGCGACGCGACGTGGATGCTCTCGATCTGGTCGGCGGAGAGCGGCTGGATCGGGGGGTAGGGATTGACGACCTGCCGCCAGGGCAGTTGGTGCAGGCGAACGCGGCGCGCCTCGGTGTCATGCCGCCGCGCTCGGTGACGGGTCGTGCTGGCCGGGTCCATACGGGAGAGTCCTGCGACTAGTTCGGCCGACTATCGCACGGCCGCCGCCGCCATGCCAGCAACGGGGCAGGCCGCAACAGGTCCGATACCGGTCGCAGCCGCAGCATCGACCAGGCTGCGCGCTGCCTAGTTGAGCTTGATGACCGGCTCCATCTTCGCCAGGACATCGTCCGACAGCCAGCACAGGGACTTGTGGCCCTGCCCGAGATCGCGCACCGTCGGCACCTCGAGTTCGCAGCGATTGTCGGGCACGAGGTGCTTGTAGCGGCAGCGGGTCTGGAAGGGACAGCCGGGCGGCGGATTCATCGCCGAGGGGATGTCGCCTTCCAGCACGATGTGCTTCTTCACCACGTGCGTGTCGGCGATCGGGATCGCGGAAAGCAGCGCCTCCGTATAGGGATGATAGGGTGGGGCGAAGATCTGGTCGGTCGTGCCCTGCTCCACGATGTAGCCGAGATACATGACGATGACGCGGTCCGCGATGTAGCGCACGACCGAGAGATCGTGGCTGATGAACAGCATCGTGGTCTTGTTCTTGCGCTGGATGTCCATCAGGAGCTCGGTGACAGCCGCCTGAACCGACACGTCCAGGGCCGAGACCGGCTCGTCGGCCACCACCACCTTCGCGCTGCCGGCGAAGGCGCGCGCCACGCCGATGCGCTGCTTCTGGCCGCCAGAGAGCTGCCGCGGCTTGCGCTTCTCGAAGGCGCGCGGAAGCTTCACGAGGTCGAGCAGTTCCAGCATCTTCTGGCGCCGCTCGGCCATGTTCGCGCCGACCTTGAACTTCTCGAGCGTACGGATGATCTGGGAGCCCACCGTGTGGCTGGGATTCAGCGTATCGAACGGGTTCTGGAACACCATCTGGATCGAGGCGACGGTCTGCACGTCGCGCACCTCGATGCCGGTCGACTGGATCTCCTTGTTGCCCAGGGTGACGTGGCCCGAGCTGGCCGTCTCCAGCCCCAGCAGCACCTTGGCCAGGGTGGATTTGCCGCAGCCGGACTCGCCGACGATCGCGACCGTCTCTGATTCGCGTGCTTCGAAGCTGATGGTCTCGTTGGCCTTCACCACCTTGCCTTC
>DATIXH010000269.1:0-10365 GCA_035518775.1 Candidatus Acidiferrum sp. | reverse complement strand
TGGGTGAACCATGTCGCCCTGAATCGGCCCGGGCCGCACGATGGCCACCTCGATCACCAAGTCGTAGAAGGTGCGCGGCTTCAGTCGGGGCAGCATGTTCATTTGCGCCCGGCTTTCCACCTGGAACACGCCGATCGAGTCGGCGCGGCAGAGCATGTCGTAGACGTGAGGATCATCGCGCGGCACGGTGCCGAGCGTCACCTCCTTGCCGTAATGCGCCGCGATCAGCGCGAAGGCCTTGCGGATGCAGGTGAGCATGCCGAGCCCGAGCACATCCACCTTGAGCAGGCCGAGCGCATCGAGATCGTCCTTGTCCCATTCGATGAAGGTGCGGTCCTCCATGGCGGCATTGCCGATGGGCACGACCTCGGAAAGAGGCCCGCGCGTCAGCACGAAGCCGCCGACATGCTGGGAAAGGTGACGGGGGAAGCCGAGCAGCTCTTGCGTCAGCTCGAGGCAGCGCGCGAGCAGAGGGTCCGTGGGGTCGAGTCCGGCCTGACGGACATATTCCTCGGGCAGGGCGGAGTTGCTCAGGCCCCAGATGGTAGTGGCGAGCGCGGCGACGGTGTCCTCGGAAAGGCCGAGCGCCTTGCCGACCTCGCGCACCGCCGAGCGGCCGCGATAGGAGATCACGGTGGCGGCGATGCCGGCGCGGTCGCGGCCGTAGCGGCCATAGATATATTGGATCACCTCCTCGCGCCGCTCATGCTCGAAATCGACATCGATGTCCGGCGGTTCCTTCCGCTCGGCAGAAAGGAAGCGTTCGAACAGCAGATCGATCTTGGTGGGATCGACAGCGGTGACGCCCAGGCAGTAGCAGACGGCGCTGTTGGCGGCGGAGCCGCGGCCCTGGCAGAGAATGCCCTGGCTACGGGCAAAGCTGACGACGTCGTAGACGGTCAGGAAATAGCGCGCATAGTCCAGCCTGGCGATGAGCGCCAGTTCCTTCTCGAGCAGCACCCGCACCTTCTCGGGCACTCCCTCGGGATAGCGCCCGGCGGCATGACTCCAGGCGAGATCTTCGAGATGCCGCTGCGGTGTCTTGCCCGGCGGCACCGGCTCTTCGGGATATTCATAGCGCAACGCCTCCAGCGAAAAGCTGGTGCGTTCTTTGATGGTGAGCGTGCGCGCGACGGCCTCCGGATAGGACGCGAACAGTCTTTTCATCTCGGCGGCGCTTTTGAGATGACGCTCGGCGTTGGTCTCGAGGCGGAAGCCGGCATCCGCAATCGTGCATTTCTCGCGAATGCAGGTGAGCACGTCGGCCAGAGGTCGCCGCGCCGGGTCGTGATAGAGCACGTCGTTCGTCGCGACCAGCGGTGCGCGCGTCTGGACCGCGAGCTCGGCGAGTTGTCCAAGACGCCGTCGCTCGTCGCCCTTGTATGAGAAGGTGGCGCCGAGATGAACACGGCTGGGAGCGGCTGAGGCCAGCGCTCCCAGACGTTCGGCGAAGGAGGGTGCGAGAACGCGCGGCGGCATGACGATGAAGATCTGTCCATCCTGGGCCGCGCGGATCTCCGCGAACGACAGATGGCATTGGCCCTTCGGGGCCCGCCGGTTGCCGTCCGTCAGCAGGCGGCACAACCGGCCGTAGGCGCCGCGATCGGTCGGATGGCAGACCGTCTCGAACCCGTCGGTCGCGATCAGGCGCGAACCGACCACGAGACCGATACCGACCTCTTTCGCTGCCACATGGGCGCGCACGACGCCGGCGAGCGTATTGCGGTCGGCGATGCCGATGGCTTTGAGGCCGAGGGCCGCCGCCTGCTGCACGATCTCCTCGGCGTGCGAGACGCCGCGCAGGAACGAGAAGTTCGTTGCGGCGACGAGTTCGGCGAAATCGCTCATGGGAAGACTCCATGCACGAACCATTGCGGCCTCGCGGCGCCGCGGCCATAGAGCCCGGCCCGGTAGAGCCAGAATCGGCGGCTGTTGGCGTCCTCGACGACGTAATAATCGCGCTCGAGCTGGTTATCGTTCTGTCGCCACCATTCTCCGGCGATGCGCTCGGGGCCCTCGGCTTGCGTCACCTGATGAAGGACTCCGCGCCAGCGGAATTGGCGCGGCGGTCCTTCGGGGATCAGCGCCATGACCTCGGCCGCTTCCGGATGCGAGAGCAGGAGCAGCGGCCGGGCATCGGAGGGTGTGTTGCTCGCCCACTCTGCTGATGGGCCGTCGCTGGCGCGCCGCACGAGAACGGCGCGCTCGGGGACATAGCTTTGATGCGGGTGCAGCCGCCGCACGGCCCCCGCTCCCAGGCGCTGTTCCAGCCGATCGATGAGGCGGGCGAGACCCGCGGGATCGCCGAGGTCGTCGGCGACCGTCAGCAGGGTCTGTCGCTCCGGCATGGGCTGGGCGGCGAGCACGTGGAGGCCGGCCGCCTCGAAGCCGAAATCCGCTTCGAACCCTCTTGGCAGACGATCGAGGCGAAGCGAGATCAGGCCCGCGATATGCCGGGCATCCCGGCTCGGAGCCGACAACCCGATCGTCAGAGACAGAACCTCGCCGTCCATGCGGAAAAGCAGCAGGCGCAATTTGCGCGCGCCGACGCCATCGCGCGCCAGATCCCCAGCAAGATCGTGCAGCAGGCGCGTCGTGGCCTTCACGACGTGCTCCTGTGTCGTGATGGCTTCCGCGAACATCGCCTGCGCGCGATAGACTGGCGGCGAGGCGAGCGGTGATAGCGGTTCGGGCGCGCGTCCTAGCGCCTGGTCGAGGCGATCGAGGAAATGCGCGCCGAAGCGCGTGGCCAGGGGCGCGCGCGGCTGATGGCTGATGTCTGCGATCCGTCGGAAGCCCAGGCGATGCAGGAGCAGAAGCGTATCATCGGGCAGGCGCAGCGCCGCAAGTGGGAGCTCTCGGAGAATGCTGTCCGTCATGTCGGGCGGCACGATCGTGCCGTTCGTGCTGCCATAGCGGGCGACTGCCCAGGCGGCGCCGGGGGTGTCGGCAATTGCCAGCCGTGCGGGGAGGCCGAAGCGACGCAGACGGTCGGCGAGATCTGCCAACAGGCCCGCCTCGCCGCCGAACAGATGCGCGCAGCCCGTGATGTCCAGGAACAGGCCATCGGCGCCGTTCTCTTCGCCCCAGGGTGCCGCTAGCGGGGTGTAGCGCAGGCTCCAGAGGGCCAGTCTCCGCAGGGCGTCGGCGTCGGCGGCGGGATCGGCGTCGCGCGATTGCAGATCGTGGACCTTCGAGCGCGCGTTGGTCAGCAACTCGCCGATGGAGAGGCCGCTCTTTTCCGCCATGCGATTGAGCGCTACGAGACGCGGCCCACCCTTGCCGGGAGAGACCAGGACGAGCGGGCGGTGGGGATCGATCGCGTCAGCCGGCGAGGCGGCGGCTGTCCTGGCCTGCGCCAGCAGCAGGCGCGCGATCGGCCAGGATCTCAGCCAAACCGAAACGATGCGCAACATGGTTCCACTCGAGCAGCCAGTGGCCGGGACGTCCGTTGCGGCAGCGTTCGAGCGCTGCGTTCCATCGGCAGCAGGCGAACGAGCCGAAACGGTCACGGACGGCCGGCGCCGAAGCAACGCGCCAGCGCGTGGTCGCCGCGCTCGTGCCCATCGTGGCGGGCGGGCGCAGCAGGATGAGAGGCGCGCCGGAGCCAGCGGCCGCAAGATTGAGCCGGCGGCTCATGGTCAGGTCGAGATCGCCTTCGACGGCGCCCGCGACCACCGCCGCGCCGACTTCCGGCCGCAGGGATTCCTCCATCGCCCACAGCGCGTCCTGGTCGAGGCGCGTCTCCACGAGCACCAGCTGCCCCACATCGAGCCCGAGCCTGTGCAGCCCATGTCCATAGGGCTCGCCGAAATCCGCGAAGCAGCGGCGTGCGGTGATGAGCGCGACCGGACCGTGACGGACAGCACGCGCCTGGACCGCCAACGCGACGGCAAAGCCGAAGGCCGCGGTTCTGTCGCCATGGGAGGCGGCAATCACTTCATGAAGCGCGCCGCCTGTCAGCCCGGAACCGGGAAAATGCCGGTCGATCTCCTGCACGCCGAAAGGCAACGACACGGGTGTCGCGTCGGGGGACGCGCTTTCCAAGCGTAAGACAACCTGTCGAAGAGCGTCGAGATGCTGCGTTCGCTGCATGGGTAACCCTGCAAAGCCATGCAACGAAAGTAGGAACAAAGAATGAACTAGTCAACTCGAATTTTCTGGATTTCTCATGTTTTGCAATTAGTTATATTATCAATATATAGTGTTCATGATAGGTTCCAATCTATAGGTAGATCCGCTTCCACAGTCACTCCTGAACCTGCAGCCGATAGCCGACGCCAGGCTCCGTCAGGATATGCCGCGGCTGCTCCGGATTCGCCTCCAGCTTCTGGCGCAATTGACGGATGAAGACGCGCAGCGCCTGCACGTCGGCGCTGTCCTCGCCGCCCCACACCTCGCGCAGGAGATGGCGGTGGGTCAGCACCTTGCCGGCGTGGATCACGAACTGCTGGAGGATGTCGTACTCCTTGGGCGACAACCGCACCTCGCGGCCACCGACGCTCACGCGGCGATGCACGAGGTCGACCGTGAGATCGGCCGACTGAAACAGCGGCTTGCTGCCCTGCTCCTGCAGGCGATGGCGTAGCGCGGCCCGGATGCGCGCCATCAGCTCGTCGACGCCGAACGGCTTCGTCACGTAGTCGTCGGCGCCGAGGTCGAGCGCGGCAACCTTACCCTTCTCGTCACCGCGGCTCGACAGCACGACGATCGGCACCTGCGACTTCGCCCGCAGCGTGCGGATGATCTCCAGGCCGTCGAGATCGGGCAGGCCGAGGTCGAGGATCACCAGGTCCGGTTTCTCGCGCCGCGCCTCGTCGAGCGCCTCCTTGCCCGTTGCCGCCTCGACGATGCGGTAGTCCTGCACCGCCAGGGTATTGCGGAGCAGCCGCCGGATCGCCGGCTCATCGTCGACGATGAGCACGCAGGGGGCGCTACTCGCCATGGGCGGGCTGCTTGGCCTCGACCGCCTCCGCGATGGCGTCATCGACGGGAATGCGGATCGTGAAGACGGCGCCGCTGCGGTCGGTCCGATTGGCGGCCGTAATCGTGCCTCCCTGGGCCTCGACGAACCCCCGGCAGATGGCCAGCCCTAAGCCCGTACCCGCGCGCTGGCGGTCGCCGTTATGCACCCGATAGAACTTGTCGAAGATGCGCTCGAGATCGCCCGGCGGGATGCCCGGCCCCTCGTCGCGCACCTCGATGACGACCTCCGCCCCGTCGCGCCGTCCCGAGATCTCGATCGCCGAGCCGGCCGGCGCATACTTGCCCGCATTGTCCAGAAGATTGACCAGCACCTGCTCCATCAGCAGGAAATCGAGCGGAAACATCGGCAGCTCTGGCGCCAGCACGACGGCCACGCGATGGCCGGCGAGCATCTTGCCGCAGCGCTGCAGCGCCGATCCGATGACATCGCTGAGGTCGATCATCTCGCGCTTCAGCTCGACCGCTCCCGAATCGAGGCGGGTCATGTCCAAGAGGTTCGCCACGAAGCGGTTGAGCCGCTCGCCCTCGTCCTGCGCCGTCGCCAGCATCTCGTCCCGCGTCCTGTCGTCGTAGAGCTTGCCGAAGCTGCGCAGGCTCGTGATCGTGCCGATGATCGACGCCAGCGGCGTGCGCAGGTCGTGCGAGATCGAGGTCAGCAAGGACGACCGCAGGCGCTCCGTCTCCGCCAGCACGCGCGCCTCGTCGATGTCCTCGGCCAGCTGCGTGCGTTCGATCGCCACTGCGGCCTGATCGGCCAGAGCGTCGAGCAGCCGGCGCTCGTCCGGCGTGAACAGCGGGCCTGGCGCCTTGCGGTTGATGCCGAGCACGCCGACGATACCCCGCCCGGTCCGCAGCGGCAGGAACAGCCGCTTGGCGCCCGGCAGCGTGTCGGCGCCGCGGCCGGCCGGCTGATTGTGGTCCCAGCACCATTTGGCGGCGGCCAGATCGGCGTCGTCGAGCTGATCCTCGGGCGGAAAGCCGGCACGCACGGCGATGCTGCCGTCCTCCGGCGTCAGGAGCACGACCTCCACCCGGAGCATCAGCGCGATCTGATGGGCCGTCGCCCACAGCAGATCGTCGAGCTTGGCGATGCCGGCGAGCTTCTTGCTGAAGCTGTAGAGCTCGGCAGTCGTCTTTGCCTGCCGCTGCGCGATGACGGCCTGGGTGCGGGTGCGCGCCGTCAGGCTGCTCGTGAGCAGAGCCACGATCATGAAGAAGAACAGCGCCACCACGTTCGCCGGATCGGCGATCGTGAAGGTGTAGAGCGGCGGCAGGAAGAAGAAGTTGTAGCAGGCCACGCTCAGCAGCGCGGCGAAGACCGACGGCCCCGCGCCGTATCGCACGGCGCTGGCGAGGACTGCGGCGAGGAAGACCAGCGAGATGTTGTCGAGGTCGACGAACTGGCTGATCAGCAGGGCGACACCGAGCGCCGCCGCGACCAATGCGGTGCTGATGGCGTAAGGAAAGGGATCGATCGCCTCAAGGCCCGCCGACGGCTTAACCGTTTTTTCCAGCTCCGTCCCGGCTGCCCCGGCTATGACGTGGACGCTGATGTCGCCTGCTCTGCGCAGCAGGTCGTGCACGACCGAGCCATGCAGCATCTCGAACCAGCGCGAGCGCGTCGACCTGCCGATGATGATCTGGGTGGCGTTGTTCTCACGTGCGTAGGACAGCACGTCGTCGGCGATACGTTGGCCGGGGACGGTGATCGTATCGGCGCCGAGCTGCTCCGCGAGCCGTAGCGCCTGCACGACGCGGTCGCGCTGCGCTTCGCTCAGCCGCTGATGGCGCGGAGTCTCGACGTAGAGCGCTGTCCACGGCCCGTGCAGGCGGTCCGCGACTCGCTTGGCATAGCGCACGAGCTGGGCGGCGCCCGGCTGCTCGCTGATGCAGACGAGCAGGCGCTCGCCGGCCGCCCATGGACCGGCGATGGCGTGCTCCTGCATGTAGCTGACCATCTGCTCGTCGACGCGCTCCGCCGCCCGCCGCAGCGCCAGCTCGCGCAGGGCCGTGAGATTGCCGGGCGAGAAATAGTGCTTGAGCGCCCGTTCTGCCTGGTCGGGGACGTAGACCTTGCCCTCTTGCAAGCGCTGGATGAGATCGTCCGGCGTCAGATCGATGACTTCGACCTCCGCCGCGTCGACGATGCGGTCAGGTACCGTTTCGCGCACGCGCACGCGCGTGATCTGCGCGACGATGTCATTCAAGCTTTCGAGGTGCTGGATGTTGACGGTCGTGTAGACGTCGATGCCGGCCGTCAGGAGCTCCTCGACGTCGAGATAACGCTTCGGGTGACGGCTGCCGGGCGCATTCGTGTGCGCGAGTTCGTCGACGAGGACCAGCGCGGGGCGGCGCGCCAGGATGGCGTCGATATCCATCTCGGTGAGGACGCGCCCCTCATAGGTGATGTTCCGGCGCGGGACGATCTCGAGCCCGTCGACCAACGCCTCCGTTTCCTTGCGGCCGTGGGTCTCGACCACGCCGATGACGACGTCCGCGCCTTCCGCCTTGCGGCGGCGCGCGGACTGCAGCATCTCGTAGGTCTTGCCGACGCCGGGCGCCGCGCCGAGGAAGATCCGGAGTTTCCCGCGCGCCTCCCGGGCGGCGGCGGCCAGCAGCGCATCGGGAGAGGGGCGGAGGTCGCGGGACGCGGAGTCCAATTCTGCCATGCAGCGGAGTCTATACGACTTCCGGCGGCGCGGCCATCAACCGCCGCTGGCCTTGTCCAGGGCGAGGTTGAGCATGAGGACGTTCACGCGCGGCTCGCCGATGATGCCGAGCGTCCGGCCTTCGGTGTACTGCGCGACCAGCTCGCGGACCTTGTCCTCGGGCAGGTTGCGCGCCTTGGCCACGCGCGCCACCTGGAACGCGGCCGCTGCCGGCGTGATGTGCGGATCGAGACCGCTGCCCGATGTGGTCACGAGGTCGACCGGGACGGGCGCATTGTTCTCGGCCTTCAGCTTCTCCGTGTCGCCCTTTACGCGGTCGACCAGCTTCTGGTTAGTGGGGCCGAGGTTCGAGCCGCTCGACGCGCCGGCATCATAGCCGTTGCCGGCCGCCGAGGGGCGCGGATGGAAGTACTTGTCGGCCGCGAAGCCCTGGGCGATCAGCTCGGAGCCGATCACCTTGCCGTCGCGTTCGATGAGGCTGCCGTTGGCCTGACGCGGAAAGGCCAGCTGAGCGACACCGGTGACGATCAGGGGATAGATGAGGCCGGTCAGGATCGTCAGGGTGACGATCATTGCCAGCGCGGGACGCAGATGCCGCATGGGAGTTCTCCTCAGGCGAGGTGCAGGGCCGAGACCACGAGGTCGACGGCCTTGATGCCGATGAACGGGATGATGATGCCGCCGATGCCGTAGACGAGCAGGTTGCGGCGCAGGATGCTGGCGGCGCCGACCGGCCGGTACTTCACGCCCTTCAGCGCCAGCGGGATGAGCGCGATGATGATGAGGGCATTGAAGATGATCGCCGACAGGATCGCGCTCTTCGGCGTCGACAGCCCCATGACGTTGAGGATGCCGAGCTGCGGATAGAAGGCCGCGAACATCGCGGGGATGATGGCGAAATACTTGGCGACGTCGTTGGCGATCGAGAAGGTCGTGAGCGCGCCGCGCGTCATCAGCAGCTGCTTGCCGATGCCGACGATCTCGATGAGCTTGGTCGGATCGCTGTCGAGGTCGACCATGTTGCCGGCCTCGCGCGCCGCCTGCGTGCCCGTGTGCATGGCGACGCCGACATCGGCCTGGGCCAGCGCCGGCGCGTCATTGGTGCCATCGCCGCACATGGCCACGAGCTTGCCCTTGGCCTGCTCGTCGCGGATGAGCTTCAGCTTCGCCTCCGGGGTCGCCTGGGCCAGGAAGTCGTCGACCCCCGCCTCGGCTGCGATGGCTGCCGCAGTCATCGGGTTGTCGCCGGTGATCATGACCGTGCGCATGCCCATCCGCCGCAGCTGGGCGAAACGCTCGCGGATGCCGCCCTTCACGATGTCCTTGAGGTGGATGACGCCAAGCAGGCGGTGGTCCTTGACGACGGCGAGCGGCGTGCCGCCGGATTTGGCGATGCCTTCGGCGATGGTTGTCAACTCCCGCGGCGCCGGTTGCTTGCCGAGCGCATATTCGACCACCGAGTCGACGGCGCCCTTGCGGATGGAACTGCCGGCCACGTCGACGCCGCTCATGCGGGTCTGGGCAGTGAACGGGACGAAGGTCGCGTGGAGCGGCGCCATGTCGCGGCCGCGCATGCCATATTTCTCCTTGGCGAGCACGACGACGGAGCGGCCCTCCGGCGTATCGTCGCTGAGGCTGGCCAGCTGCGCCGCATCGGCCAGCTCGCGGTCGCTGACGCCCGGCAGGGGGATGAACTCGGTCGCCTGCCGGTTGCCGAGGGTGATCGTGCCGGTCTTGTCGAGCAGCAGCGTGTCGACGTCGCCGGCGGCCTCCACGGCGCGACCGGACATGGCCATGACGTTGAAGCGGACGAGGCGGTCCATGCCGGCGATGCCGATGGCCGAGAGCAGCGCGCCGATGGTGGTCGGTATCAGCGTGACGAACAGCGCGATGAGAACGACGCCGGAAACGGCGCCGCCGGCGTAGGTGGCGAAGCTCGGAACCGTCACCACCGCGAACAGGAAGATGATGGTCATGCCTGCCAGCAGGATGTTGAGCGCGATCTCGTTCGGTGTCTTCTGGCGCTGCGCACCCTCGACGAGCGCGATCATGCGGTCGAGGAAGCTCGAGCCGGGGGCCGCGGTGATGCGCACCTTGATCCAGTCCGACAGAACCGTGGTGCCACCGGTGACGGCCGAGCGGTCGCCGCCGCTCTCGCGGATGACCGGCGCCGACTCGCCGGTGATGGCGGATTCATTGACCGTGGCCACGCCCTCGATGATCTCGCCGTCGCCGGGGATGAGATCGCCGGTCTCCACCAGCACCACCTGCCCGGCCTTCAGATCGCTCGCCCGTACCGGCTCGAAGATCGTCGAATCCTTGTCCGGCTGCAGCAGCACCTTGGCGACCGTGTCCGACCGCATCTTGCGCAGGGTGGCGGCCTGCGCCTTGCCGCGGCCCTCGGCGACCGCCTCGGAGAAGTTGGCGAACACCACCGTGAACCACAACCAGGCACTGATCTGTCCCGTGAACACAGCCTCGCTTGAACCCGCCAGCAGATCGCGCAGGAACAGCAGGGTTGCTGCCGCCGCCACAATCTCGACGGCGAACATCACGGGATTGCGGATCAGCGTGCGCGGATCCAGCTTGCGGAAGGAATCGCCGATGGCCGGGACGACGATCGACGGCTCCAACAGCGAAAGCTTCTTGGCTTTGGTCGTCATAGCAATGTCACCTGTCAGAAGAGTGTTCCGGCTTGCATCGCGGCATG